>NZ_JBXAMS010000004.1:0-79876 GCF_058800905.1 Pseudomonas sp. GW822-FHT04C11
CCCCTGCTCCTACGGTTTTAGTGGGTACGACACAAAACCGTAGGAGCAGGGGGGCGCCTAGCTCTTGCCCGCGATGGCGTCCTGTCAGGCGACGGAGATCTCGCCTTCGCCGGCCAGCTTACGGTTCAACTGGAACCGCCAGCGCACATACAGCAGTGCCGAGCAGAACACTGCCAGGCTCGCGGCCATTTCCAGCAGACCAAACACCTGTCGATTCGGGTCGAACGCGGCGGTCGCGCCCTTGATGAAATACAGGTTCACCACAAAACACATCCATGAATGCCCGCGCGCGCTGCCGCTGAGCATGCCTGGTGCCAGCACCAACAAGGGCACCAGTTCAATCAGTAGGATGACCCACGGCCGTGCACCATGCAGGTCGGCGATCAGCAGGTAATAGGCGCAGAGCAATCCCGCCAGGCCGAAGTAGCACAGCAGGCTGATGACGCGCATCGCCCGAACTCGCGGTTCGAGCCAATCGATGGAGGGCAGAACCTTCGGCTTTTTGGCCACGTTAGCGCTCCAGTTTCAGGGCGGTTTTCGCCAAGCGCAGACCCAAGGCCCGGCACAAGGCGACTTCATGCTCGTTCAAGCCGCTTTTGCCGTCAGCACCGGCGTGATGGCTGGCGCCGTAAGGCGTGCCGCCACCGCGGGTCTCGAGCAATGCCGATTCGCTGTAGGGCAGGCCGGTGATCAGCATGCCGTGGTGCAGCAATGGCAACATCATCGACAGCAAGGTGGTTTCCTGGCCGCCATGCAGGCTGGCCGTCGAGGTGAAGACCCCGGCCGGTTTGCCCACCAGTGCGCCGGTCAGCCACAGGTTGCTGGTGCCGTCGAGGAAGTACTTCAGCGGCGCCGCCATGTTGCCGAAGCGGGTCGGGCTGCCAAGGGCCAGGCCCGCGCAGTTTTTCAGGTCGTCGAGGCTGGCGTACAGCGCGCCTTCGTCGGGAATGTCCGGCGACACCGCCTCGCATTCGCTGGAGATCGCCGGCACCGTGCGCAGGCGCGCTTCCATCCCGGCCTGTTCCACGCCACGGGCAATCTGTCGGGCCATTTCATTGGTCGAGCCGCTGCGGCTGTAATACAGAACCAGAATGTACGGCGTACTCACGGCAGAATCTCCAGCAGGTTCTCTATCGGACGGCCGATGACGGCTTTGTCACCGACTTCGAGAATCGGTCGTTCCATGAGTTTTGGATGTTCGGCGATGGCGGCGATCAATTGCGCTTCGCTCAGGCTGCTGTCGGCCAGGTTCAGGGCTTTGAATTCGTCTTCGCCGGTGCGCAGCAATTGGCGGGCGCTGATGCCGAGTTTGCCCAGCAAGCTTTGCAGCTGCGCGGCGTTCAGCGGGGTTTCCAGGTAGCGGACCACGGTTGGAGTCAGGCCACGGGCTTCCAGCAGTTCCAGCGCACCGCGGGATTTCGAGCAGCGCGGGTTGTGATAAAGCGTCAGATCGGTCATGTGCGGTTCGCATCTTGCGTAAGGTGGCGGCTATTCTACCTGTGCAGCGAGCAGTCCTGAACCTTGGGAGGCGATGGGTCGCAGCAGAACCTGTTTTTTTTGAGTAAGGATGATCCCATGACAAGGCGACTGACAGCAGCATTGGCCCTCTTCGCAACCTTGCTGCTTGGCGGCTGCGGCTATGACTACGGCACCGATCAGTTGGGACAGAAAGTAGCGTCCGAGCGGTTGGATGGCCGATGGTTTGTACTTAATTACTGGGCCGAGTGGTGTAGCCCGTGCCGTACCGAAATTCCGCAATTGAACGTGTTGGCTGAACAGCTCAAAGGTCAGAAGATCAGTGTGTTCGGGGTCAATTTCGACAATGTGCAGGGCGAAGAACTCAAGAGCGCCAGTGAAAAGCTCGGGATTACGTTCACCGTGCTGGCCCAGGATCCGGCCGATCGCTTCGAATTGCCACGCAGCGAGGCGCTGCCGGTGACTTACATCATCGATGACAAGGGCAAGGTGCGTGAGCAGTTGATGGGAGAGCAGACGGCGGCGGGGGTGATGGCGAAGCTCAAGGTGTTGCAGGCGATGTGACGACTACTTGTGGCGAGGGGGCTTGCCCCCGTTCGAGTGCGGAGCAGTCGCAGAAACTGCGATGCGGTATCGCAGTTGCAGGATTAGGGGCTGCTTCGCAGCCCAACGGGGGCAAGCCCCCTCGCCACAGGAGCAATCGAGGGGTTTAGCCTTCTTCAAGCCACCAGCGCAGCGGCTTGCCTTCGGCGGGCCAGAAGCGCATTTGCTCGATCGGCGAGATGTCCCAGCGCTGCACGGATTCCAGCGCTTGCAGGAAGCGTTTTTCCTGTTCCATCAAGGCCGGGGCGCACATTTTGCGAGTGCTGCCGACTTTGCCGAAGCTCAGTTTGTCACCGTCCAGCGTGTAGGGCGCGAACCAGTGGTTGCAGCCACCATTGCCATAAGCGCGACCGTCTTCACCCAGGGTGATGGTCAGGTGGCTGTAGTCGATCAGCGGGCGTTCGCCGATCCACTCCAGCACATAGCTGCGATCCTGCTGCAGTTGCACCGGCTCAGCGGCGCAACCCAGCAGGCTGGCACCTGCCATGGCGGCCAGAACGAGGTGTTTCATTACACGGGCTCCTGGCATTTCGGGCACAGGTGCTTCTCGCTGGCGGTGGTCCAGCCCAGTTCGGCAATCCGTGCGGTGGCGGCCGGTTTTTCGGCCTTGTTGCCCAGCTTGGCGTCGACCGCGAACTCGAATTTCAGTTCTTTGGCGCAGCTGTCGCAGTTCACTTGCCAGTTGTGGATCGCCAGTTCACCAAACACCGGACCACTGGCCACGGCAACCCACTGGCCCATGGGTTTGAGCAGGTGACGAACGTTTTCAACGGTCAGGCGCATGGACAAGTCCTTGCTGCCTTTGAGGGTGACCAACAACACGTCATCGGCGCGTATCGAGCCGCCGTTGCCGGTGACTTGATAACGCCCCGGCGTCAGCGCGCGGCATTCGGTCAGGGTGTGTTGCGGGTTCATCAGGCTGTAGCGGAAATCGTGTTCGACCATGGGTCCTCCAAATATGCGCGGTATGCTAGCACGCGAAAGAATCGGGCATGGCCCATGGTTGCGACCTTCGATCAGACCAAATCAGCTTTCGACCTGATTGTGAGGTGTGCCAGCGGCCCAATCGGTGATGTTCTGCAAGGTGGTCATGGCAATTGCGGCCAATGCTTCGTGGGTCAGGAAGGCCTGGTGTGCGGTGATGATCACGTTAGGGAAGGTCAATAGCCGCGCCAACACGTCGTCTTGCAGCGGCCGGTCGGAGCGGTCCTCGAAGAACAGTTGGGCTTCTTCTTCATAGACGTCCAGCCCCAGATACCCCAATTGACCGCTTTTCAGTGCGTCGACCAGCGCGGGTGTGTCCACCAGTCCGCCACGCCCGGTGTTGATCAGCATGGCGCCGGGCTGCAGATGTGCCAGCGACTGGCTGTTGATCAGGTGTTTGCTATCGGCGGTCAGCGGGCAGTGCAGGCTGATGATCTGCGCTTCGGCCAACAGCTCAGGTAACGGCAGGTAACGGACACCGAGCGCCTGGACTTGCGGATTGGGGAAGGGGTCGTAAGCCAGCAGCTTGCAGCCAAACCCGGCCATGATTTTCGCGAAGGTGGCGCCGATCTGGCCGGTGCCGACCACGCCGACGGTCTTGCCGAACAGGTCGAAACCGGTCAGCCCGTGCAGGCTGAAATCGCCTTCGCGGGTCCGGTTGTAGGCGCGGTAAAGGCGTCGGTTCAGGGCCAGGATCAACGCCACCGCGTGCTCGGCCACCGCGTGAGGCGAGTAGGCCGGCACGCGGACGATGCTCAAACCCAGGCGTTTCGCGCACGCCAGGTCAACGTGGTTGTAACCGGCCGAGCGCAGGGCGATCAGGCGCGTACCGCCTGCGGCCAGTCGTTCAAGTACCGGCGCACTCAGGTCGTCATTGATAAAGGCGCAGACCACTTCATGCCGCTCGGCCAGCGCCGCCGTATCCAGACTCAGGCGCGCAGGCTGGAAGTGCAATTCGATACCGGCGGGCACTTTGGCGGCGAGAAAACTCTCGCGGTCGTATGTCTGGCTGCTGAAGAGAATCGTACGCATGGCGTCATCCTTGTGCTCGAGTGCGCTGAGTTTAACCCTCAACGCCCGCCGCGCTATTGCGCTGGGTCAAGCGCCAATACGCGCTTGCGAGGCCAGGCGGTTGATCGCCCGCTCAAGCTCTTCCAGCGCCACGACCGCTTTGGGGTCTTGTTGCTTGAGCAGGGTTTCACTGCGCTGACAGGCCGCACGCAACTGCGGAACGCCGCAATAGCGTGTCGCCCCGTGCAGGCGGTGGACCCGTTCGATCAGGGCATTCTGGTCATTGCTTTCACGGGCGACGCGAATCGCCTCGCGATCGGCTTCCAGTGAGGCCAGCAACATCGCCAGCATGTCGGCCGCCAGATCGGCTTTGCCGGCCGCCAGGCGCAGGCCTTCATCGGGATCGAGTACCAGCAGGTCGCTGTTGTTGCCATAAACGTCGGCCCGCTCCGGACCGTGGTTACGCAGGGCCAGCCCGGTCCACTTCAACACCACCTGCGCCAGTTGGCGTTCGCTGATCGGTTTGGTCAGGTAATCGTCCATGCCGCTTTGCAGCAAGGCGCGTTTTTCGTTGGCCATCGCGTGTGCGGTGAGGGCGACAATCGGCAGTGGCGTGCAATGCCGTTCGCTTTCCCATTGGCGAATCGCCTCGGTGCTTTGGCGTCCATCCATACCCGGCATCTGCACGTCCATCAGCACCAGATCGAAGGCTTCGGTCTGCACGGCCTTGACCGCTGCGTAACCGCTTTCGACTGCCAGTACCTTGGCACCCATGTCTTCGAGCAGCGTCTGTACCAGCAGCAGGTTGGCCGGGTTATCGTCAACGCAGAGTACTTTGGGGGCGCGGCTGGAAATTGGTTCGCCCGGTTCATTGCGTAACTGGCGCGGGTTGACCAGATCCGACAGCGCACGTCGCAACTTGCGGGTGCAGGCCGGTTTGGCCTGCAATTGGCTGTGAGGGTTGGGTACCGAGAGATGGAACAGCGTCTGTTCGGTGGTCGGGCACAGCACCAGCACTTTGCAACCCAGGTGCTCGAGGTCCCAGATATGCTGATTCAGCCGCTCCGGCGGCATGTCGTTGGAGGTGATGCCGAGCACGGCAAGGTCGATCGCCTGCTCGGTCTGGTGTGCGCCGGTGACGCCATTGGTCAGGCTTTCGAGGGTGTTGAACGGGGTCACTTCAAGGCCACAGTCTTCCAGTTGATGCTGCAAGGCCTGGCGTGCCAGTTCGTGGTTTTCCAGCACTGCAACGCGGCGTCCGAGCAACGGTGGTCCTGGCAGGTCTTCGGCATCGTCGCGGGTTTTTGGCAGGCTCAGGCTGACCCAGAATTCCGAGCCTTCGCCCGGCGTGCTGTCGACCCCAATCTCGCCCCCCATCTGCTCGATCAGACGCTTGGAAATCACCAGCCCCAGACCGGTGCCGCCCGGTTGCCGCGACAATGAATTGTCGGCCTGGCTGAAGGCCTGAAACAACGCGCGTACGTCCTGATTCGACAGGCCGATACCAGTGTCCTGAATGCTGATGCGCAGTTGCACGCTGTCTTCGTGTTCTTCTTCAAGCATGGCGCGGGCGACGATGGTGCCTTCGCGGGTGAACTTGATCGCGTTACTCACAAGGTTGGTAAGGATCTGCTTGAGCCGCAGCGGGTCACCGACCAGCGACAGCGGGGTGTCGCGGTACACCAGGCTGACCAGTTCGAGCTGTTTTGCGTGGGCGGCCGGGGCGAGGATGGTCAGGGTGTCCTGGAGCAGATCGCGCAGGTTGAACGGAATACTGTCGAGTACCAATTTGCCGGCCTCGATTTTCGAGAAGTCGAGAATCTCGTTGATGATTCCCAGCAGGCTGTCGGCGGACTTTTCGATCGTGCCCAGGTAGTCGAGCTGACGCGGCGTCAGTTCGCTTTTTTGCAGCAAGTGGGTGAAACCGAGGATGCCGTTGAGCGGCGTACGAATCTCGTGGCTCATGTTGGCGAGGAACTCGGACTTGATCCGGCTCGCTTCCAGGGCTTCCTTGCGCGCCAGATCCAGCTCGATGTTCTGGATCTCGATGGTTTCGAGGTTCTGCCGGACGTCTTCGGTGGCCTGATCGATGCTGTGCTGCAGTTCTTCCCGGGCGTTTTGCAGGGTACTGGCCATGCGGTTGATACCCGAGGCCAGTTCATCCAGCTCCTGGCTGCCAAGCGGGGGCAGGCGGGTTTCGAGATGACCCTCCTTGAGTTGTGCCACGGCCTGCTTGATCAGGTTCAGCGGTGTATTGATGGTGCGACCCATACGCAATGCCAGCAGCGCGGTGCCGACCAGACCTGCGGCGATCAACAGCACGCTGGCGAACAGGCTGCGATAACCGCGCAGCAACATGCCGTTGTGGGAGAGTTCCAGCTCGACCCAGCCCAGCAAGCGATCGGATTCATCGGGGATCAGCTCGCCGGCCAGGTTGCGATGCCTGCCAAACACCGGCAGCAGGTAACGGGTGGCGTCGTTGCCGGTGCGTTGCAGCATATGCGCGCTTTCGCCGGTGGGCGGCTGGTTGAGCATCAGCGGCCCGGCGTGCGCCAGTTGCGTGCGGTCCGGCGCCAGGAACGACACGGCGCGCACGTCCGGTTGCTCCAGTGACTGGGTCGCGATGCGCTCCAGCAAGTCGTCATTTTTGTGGCCCATGGCCGGGGCGACCAGAGGGGCGAGCTGTTCGGCGATCATTTCGCCGCGTTGCAGAAGTTGGGTTTGCAGGTCGGACTGTTGCATCCAGGTGAAGTAGCCGCCCAGAACCAAGGCCATCAGGCTGGTCGGCAACAAGGTCAACAACAATACGCGACCTTTGATCCCCAGTTTCTTCAGCACGTCACTCTCCTGCTATCACGCTGTTTATAGATGACCGTGCGTGCATCCGGCACGCGCTACCCGCGCAGTGTAGCGATTTGCTGGCAGGCAATCCCGGCAAATTATCCAGAGCTTTGTGACGGTTTGAACGTTACCGGGAGCCGCGACGAGAGTCACGGGTTGCTCACTGCCGGGCAATCTAGAATAATCAGTGATTGAGAATGACTAGCAGAAGCTAATGACTCCCGTATCCGTTGTCCCCCCGCGTGTCCTGGCGATTGAAGACGACCTTGTAGTGGGGGCACATGTTCATGAACATCTGGGGCGCTGTGGTTTTCAGGTGACCTGGTGCCAGAACGGCGAGGACGGGTTGGCGATTGCTCGCGAGCAGACCTTCGATATCGTGCTGATGGATATTGTGCTGCCAGGCATGGATGGCCTGGCGGTATTGACCGACCTGCGGACTCGCGATTCCACCCCGGTGCTGCTGATGTCGGCACTGGGCGCCGAAGCGGATCGCATCAGCGGTTTTCGTCTGGGGGCCGATGACTACCTGCCCAAGCCTTTCAGCATGGCCGAGTTGCGGGTACGCATCGAAGCTATCCTGCGGCGGGTGGCCCTGGACCGGCGACATACGTCGCCAGCGTTCAACGGCGACGTTCACAACCTGCGTTTCGATGATGAACAGTGTGATGTTCATTATGCTGAGCAGTGGGCCGGGCTGACTCGCAGCGAATACCGGCTGCTGGAAACCCTGAACCGCAATGGCGATGAAGTGCTCGGCAAGGCCTTCCTTTATCAGCAGGTGTTGCAGCGCGGCTACGCGCCCCACGACCGCAGCCTGGACATGCACATCAGCCAGATTCGCCGAAAACTCAAGGCCATCGGCTACGGCGAACGCGAAGTGCGCACCGTGTGGGGCAAGGGCTATGTAATGAGTGCCGTTGATGAGAGGGTCTGACCGGGTGACGCCTTTGAACAACCTTGATGAACAGGTCCGCGCTTTCGATCAAATGTCCGAACGCCGGCAAAGCCCCGTGGCTGTGCAGCAGCAACTGCTACGCGACTTGTCTCATGAACTGCGCACACCGTTGAGCCGTCTGCGGGTGGCCAGCGAAAGTGAAGAGGACCTGCTGCAACTACGCGAGCGCATTGGTCGCGAAGTCGATGGCATGCAACGGCTGATAGAAAACACTCTGCAACTGGCCTGGCTCGACACGGAGTGCTCGGCATTACCGGATGAGGCGATCCAGATACAGGCGCTGTGGGAAATGCTCACAGAAAACGCCTGTTATGAAAGCGCTTGGCCCGCCGGGCAACTGCACTGCGCGGTGGCGGCTTCGTGCTGGGTTCGCGGCCACCTGAATACCTTGGCCCAGGCACTGGAAAACATCCTGCGCAACGCCATCCGCCATTCTCCGGTCGGTGGCAGCGTGCGCCTCGATGGGCAGCGCGACGGCAATTACTGGCTGCTGTGGCTCGAAGATCAGGGCGGCGGTGTCGCCGAAGACGATCTGGAGCGTATGTTCGACCCGTTCACCCGACTCGACGGCTCACGCCCCGGCAATGGCGGTTTTGGCTTGGGCCTAAGCATCGCGCGCAACGCGGTGCAGCGTCAGGGCGGGCGCTTGTGGGCGGAGAACACGGGGCAGGGGTTGCGGCTGAATATGCGGTTGTTGGCTCATTAATGAATGCCTCTAGGGACGCTCTGCATCCCGCATCTGGGCGCATGTGGCGCAGAGCGCCACGGGCTGCATTCCCACGCAGAGCGTGGTAACGATCTGAGTCAAAACCAGCGCTTATTCCCATTAGCCATAAGCACCACACTTTGCGTGATATGGCCTACGCACGTTTGCCGGTATGATGGTCGCCCCCGCAGTCTGGATTGCGAATACACCATGACCTTGCAGTACCCAACCATCGCCGATTGCGTCGGCAACACTCCGCTGGTTCGTTTGCAGCGCCTGCCCGGCGCCACCAGCAACACCCTGCTGCTCAAGCTCGAGGGTAATAACCCGGCGGGTTCGGTCAAGGACCGTCCGGCGCTGTCGATGATTACCCGTGCCGAGTTGCGTGGGCAGATCCATGCTGGCGATACGCTGATCGAGGCGACCTCCGGCAACACCGGGATTGCCCTGGCCATGGCCGCGGCGATCAAGGGTTACAAGATGATCCTGATCATGCCTGACAACTCCAGCGCTGAACGCAAGGCGGCGATGACCGCTTATGGCGCGGAGCTGATTCTGGTCAGCCAGGAAGAGGGCATGGAAGGTGCTCGCGATCTCGCCGAGCGGATGCAGGCTGAGGGTCGCGGCAAGGTGCTCGACCAGTTCGCCAACGGCGACAACCCCGAGGCGCATTACACCGGTACCGGCCCGGAAATCTGGCGCCAGACCCAGGGCACCATTACTCATTTCATCAGTTCCATGGGCACCACGGGCACCATCATGGGTGTCTCGCGTTACCTGAAAGAACAGAATCCGGCTGTGCAGATCGTCGGTCTGCAACCAATGGAAGGCTCGGCGATTCCGGGTATCCGTCGCTGGCCGCAGGAATACCTGCCGAAGATCTATCAAGCCGATCGGGTTGACCGGATCGTCGACATGGCCCAAAGCGAAGCCGAAGACGTGACCCGTCGTCTGGCGCGCGAAGAAGGGATCTTCTGTGGCGTGTCCTCGGGTGGTGCTGTAGCCGCGATGCTGCGCCTGTCCAAAGAAGTCGAAAATGCGGTGATGGTCGCGATCATTTGTGACCGTGGCGACCGTTACTTGTCGACCGGCATTTTCGACGCACCCAACTGATGGCCAAGCAAGAGAGAGGCCTGCGCTTCCAACCCACTGGCGGCAGCAAGGCCCCGCAAGTCCCGACCGGCAAAAAGCAGCGCTTGAGCATCGAGCGTCTGGCCAATGACGGTCGCGGTATCGCGTTTTTCGAAGGTCGTACCTGGTTCGTCATCGGTGCTTTGGCTGGTGAAGAAGTCGAGGCGCGCGTCCTGGGTGCCCACGGCAAAGTTGTCGAGGCACGCACCGAGCGCGTCTTCGTCGCCAATCAATTGCGTCGTCCGGCACCGTGCGCCCATGCCGGGCGCTGCGGTGGTTGCAGCGTGCAGCATCTGCCCCACAGCGAACAACTCGCCCTGAAACAGCGCATGCTCGCCGAGCAGTTGTCGCGGGTAGCGGGTGTCGAACCCGAGCAGTGGGCGGAGCCCTTGAGCGGTCCTGAGTTCGCCTACCGACGTCGCGCCCGGGTGGCGGTGCGTTGGGACGTGAAGACGAAAAAACTCGAAGTCGGTTTTCGTGCCGCCGGCAGCCAGGACATCGTCGGTATCAACGATTGCCCGGTGCTGGTACAGCCCTTGCAACCGATCATGAGCGGTTTGCCGGAAATGCTCCGGCGTTTGAGCAAGCCTCAAGCGTTGGGTCATGTGGAATTGTTCGCCGGTTCATCACAGGCATTGTTGTTGCGGCACATGGCGCCACTGTCTGAAAACGACCTGAGCATTCTCAAGGAATTCTGCGCATTCCATGACGCCCAATTGTGGCTGCATGGCGAAGGCGAGCCGCAACCGGTCGATGCCGATCAGGCGTTGGGTTACCGACTTGAGCAATGGGATCTTGAACTGGCGTATCGCCCGGGTGACTTCATTCAGGTGAATGCCGGGGTCAATGAAGCGATGGTCGCCCAGGCGCTGGAATGGCTGAAGCCTGCCGCTGACGAACGCGTGCTCGATCTGTTCTGTGGCTTGGGTAACTTTGCCTTGCCGCTGGCGCAGAAAGTCCGTGAAGTGGTAGCGGTGGAAGGTGTGCAGGCCATGGTCGAGCGCGCCGCTGCGAATGCCGCTAGCAACAATCTGCATAACGCGAAGTTTTTTCAGGCCGATTTATCCCAGCCTTTGGCTGATGCCAAATGGGCCAGCGAGGGCTTTTCTGCGGTACTCTTGGACCCACCGCGCGACGGTGCTTTCGAGGTGGTGCGCACACTCGCATCACTGGGTGCCAAGCGCTTGGTTTATGTGTCGTGCAACCCGGCAACTTTGGCCCGCGACACGGTCGAACTGATCAAGCAGGGCTACCGGTTAAAACGTGCCGGGATCCTCGATATGTTTCCTCAGACGGCACATGTCGAGGCCATGGCGTTATTTGAAGCGAGCTAGGATGGCTCGTCTGGTCCGACCAGACCGCTCATGCATCAGCCGTTCAGCCCGGCAAGGGCGCATGAGCAACGAAGGTCAGCGATTTGACGCATTGAATCTGCGTCGTAGGGAAGGTAAGCAAGATGGTACAGGTGAGAGCACACCAGCCGATCAATACCGACGGCAGTATCAATCTCGAGGCTTGGCTCGATCATGCGGTCAGTGTCGATCCGGCACTGGATCGCGAAGCCTTGAAAGAAGCCTGCGAGTTCGCTCGTCAGGCCGAACAGCAAGACAAAGCGGCGAAGAATCTCTGGGCCGAAGGCACGTCGAGTTTTCGTACGGGCCTTGAGATCGCAGAGATCCTCGCCGACCTCAAGCTCGATCAGGATTCGCTGGTCGCGGCAATTCTTTACCGTGGCGTACGCGAAGGCCATATCCAGCTGCCGGCCGTCAGCCAGCGCTTTGGCCCGGTGGTCGCCAAACTGATCGATGGCGTGCAGCGCATGGCAGCGATCAGCGCTAGCCTGAGCCCGCGCCAATCGTTGGTGCTGGGCTCTCAGGGCCAGGTGGAAAACCTGCGCAAGATGCTCGTGGCCATGGTCGACGACGTCCGCGTCGCGCTGATCAAACTGGCCGAGCGCACCTGCGCGATCCGAGCGGTGAAAACCGCCGATGACGAAAAGCGCAACCGGGTCGCCCGGGAAGTCTTCGACATCTATGCGCCGCTGGCTCACCGTCTTGGCATCGGTCATATCAAATGGGAGCTGGAGGACTTGTCCTTCCGTTACCTGGAGCCTGACCAATACAAGCAGATCGCCAAGTTGCTGCACGAGCGGCGCCTTGATCGCGAGCGGTTCATCAGTGATGTGATGAACCAGTTGCAGGCTGAATTGCAGGCTACCGGCGTCGATGCCGACATCAGCGGCCGGGCCAAACACATCTATTCGATCTGGCGCAAAATGCAGCGCAAGGGTCTGGAGTTCAGCCAGATCTACGACGTGCGTGCGGTGCGCGTGCTGGTGCCGGAAATGCGCGATTGCTACACCGCGCTGGGCATCGTCCACACCTTGTGGCGGCACATCCCGAAAGAGTTCGACGACTACATCGCCAACCCGAAAGAGAACGGCTACCGCTCGCTGCACACTGCGGTCATCGGCCCTGAAGGCAAGGTGCTGGAAGTACAGATCCGCACCCACGCGATGCACGAAGAGGCCGAGCTGGGCGTTTGCGCGCACTGGCGCTACAAGGGCACCGACGTCAAATCCGGCTCCAATCACTACGAAGAGAAAATCTCGTGGCTGCGTCAGGTGCTCGAGTGGCACGAAGAGCTGGGCGATATCGGTGGTCTGGCGGAACAGCTGCGGGTCGATATCGAGCCGGATCGGGTGTACATCTTCACCCCCGACGGTCATGCGATCGACTTGCCAAAAGGCGCCACACCGCTGGACTTCGCCTACCGCGTACACACCGAAATCGGTCACAACTGCCGGGGTGCGAAGATCAACGGGCGGATCGTTCCGCTCAACTACAGCCTGCAGACCGGTGAGCAGGTCGAGATCATCACCAGCAAGCACGGCACGCCGAGCCGCGACTGGCTGAACCCGAACCTGGGTTACATCACCACCTCGCGAGCGCGGGCAAAAATCGTTCACTGGTTCAAGTTGCAGGCGCGTGACCAGAACGTCGCGGCCGGTAAAACCCTGTTCGAGCGCGAACTCAATCGCCTCGGTCTGCCGCAGGTGGATTTCGAAAAGCTGGCCGACAAGGCCAACATGAAAACCGCCGAGGACATGTTTGCAGCGTTAGGTGCCGGCGATTTGCGCCTGGCGCAACTGGTCAACCTGGCGCAGCAACTGGTCGAGCCGGAACGCGGCAACGAACAGCTGGAACTGATTCCGCGCAAAGCCACTGGCTACAAGCCGGGCAAGCGCGGCGACATCCAGATCCAGGGCGTCGGCAACCTGATGACCCAAATGGCCGGCTGCTGCCAGCCGTTGCCGGGCGATGCGATCGTCGGCTACATCACTCAGGGTCGTGGCGTCAGCATTCACCGCCAGGACTGCGCCTCGGTGCTGCAGCTGGCCGGGCGCGAGCCTGAGCGGATCATCCAGGTCAGCTGGGGCCCGGTGCCGGTGTTGACCTATCCGGTGGACATCATCATTCGTGCCTACGACCGTTCCGGTCTGCTGCGTGACGTGTCGCAAGTGCTGCTCAACGAGCGGATCAACGTGCTGGCGGTCAACACTCGCTCGAACAAAGAGGACAACACCGCGTTGATGTCCCTGACCATCGAGATTCCGGGGCTGGACGCATTGGGGCGGTTGTTGGGGCGTATTTCCCAATTGCCGAACATCATCGAAACCCGGCGCAACCGCACCCCGTGATGGTGATCAATGTGGGGGCGGGCTCGCGAAAGCGATTTGCCTGGCACGGCGCCGACCTTGCAGGAGCTGAGCGTGCTCGCGATAGCGGTGTGTCATGCGTGCCGCCATCACGAGCTAGCTTTGTTCCTACAGTGTGAAGAGATTGATAGATGTATTCACTTCAAGACTTGCTACACCTGATGAACCGCCTGCGGGATCCGCAGTTCGGCTGTCCGTGGGATATCAAGCAAACGTACCAGACCATCGTCCCGCATACCCTGGAAGAAGCCTACGAGGTGGCTGATGCCATCGAGCGTGGCGACTTCGATCATTTACAGGGTGAGCTGGGCGATCTGCTGTTCCAGGTGGTGTATTACAGCCAACTGGCGCGGGAAGAAGGGCGTTTCGAGTTCGACGGTGTGGTCGACAGCATCACCCGCAAACTGATTCGTCGTCATCCCCACGTATTCCCGACAGGTGATCTATACGCACCACTGGATATCCCGCGCCTCAGTGAGGAGCAGGTCAAGCAGCGCTGGGAGGAGATCAAGGCCGAGGAGCGGGCCGAGAAGTCCCTGGCCCCTGAACAATTGTCCTTGCTCGACGATGTGCCAGCGGCGCTGCCGGCGTTGTCCCGTTCGGCCAAGCTGCAAAAGCGTGCGGGGCAGGTGGGTTTCGACTGGCCGGACGCGTTGCCGGTGCTGGATAAAGTCCGCGAAGAGCTTGATGAAGTGCTCGAAGCCATGGCGGATAACGACGCGACAGCGATCAGTGACGAAGTCGGCGATCTGCTGTTTTCCGTGGTCAACCTGGCGCGTCACCTCAAGGTCGATCCCGAAAGCGCATTGCGCGGCGCCAACAGCAAATTTGAAAGACGCTTCCGATTTATCGAACAGGCATTGCGCGACACCCGCCGTCCCATAGAAGATTGCACCCTCGAAGAGTTGGACGCCTTGTGGGGCGAAGCCAAACGTCAGGAAAAGAATTTGCCCAGCTGCGGCTGAGCTGTTGCCTAAGTGAGTAAGCACCATGAGCCTTTCCCTTCGCGACCAGTTGCTCAAAGCAGGGCTGGTCAACCAAAAGCAGGCCAAACAGGTCGGCAAAGAAAAACAGAAGCAGCAACGTCTGGCCCATAAAGGCCAGATCGAACTCGATGATTCCCAGCAGCGTGCGGCCCAGGAGGCCATGGCCGAGAAGGTCAAGCGCGACCAGGAACTCAATCGCCAGCAGCAGGAAAAGGCCGAGCAGAAGGCCCGTGCCGCGCAGGTCAAGCAATTGATCGAAGTCTCGCGCTTGCCGAAGTTGACCACCGAGGACTACTACAACTTCGTGGACGACAAGAAGGTCAAGCGCATCTGCGTCAACACCCTGATGCGCAACAAGCTCAGCAGCGGTTCCCTGGCGATCGTGCATCACGCCGGCGGTTACGAAGTGATCCCGCGTGAAGCGGCCCTGAAGATCCAGGAGCGCGATCCACAACGTATCGTGCAACTGAATGTGAAGACAGAAGAAGTCAGCGCCGAAGACGATCCGTACGCGGCCTATCAGATCCCTGACGATCTGATGTGGTAAGCCTTTAAAGGTTGCAACAACGACAAACCCCGCTCATTGGCGTAATGCTGTTCACTTAAGGAAGTATGGAGGCCTGAGAAGTATCTTTGGCGAGGGAGCTTGCTCCCGCTGGACTGCGTAGCAGGCCCAATTCAGGGCCGCTTCGCGCCCCAGCGGGAGCAAGCTCCCTCGCCACAACTGCGGTTGTGCCTGAAACATCGGCTTAAGTGAACAGCATTGCGCCATTGGCGGGCTTGTTGTTCAAGGATTTCAAGCACGCCCAACGGTGGCGTGGAGCTCAATGCCCATCGCACGCATCACTTTAATCACCGTGTCGAAGCGTGGCTTGGCGCCTGGCGCAAATGCTTTGTACAAGCTTGCCCGACCAAGGCCTGAGTCATTCGCAATCTGGGCCATACCGCGCGCTTTGGCGACGTATCCAACCGCACGGATGAACTCGTCAGTGTCGCCCTCGGCCACTTCCAATCGAGGGTCACTTTATGCCTTGGTCCTCCACGTGAAACCCTACATAGATAACCAAGGTGTAGAGCCTGCACCCGTAGCAGCTGTCGAGCCCGCGAGGCTGCGTTCGAGGACAGAGTCCTCGCCAACCCTGCGTACGCGATTTACCTGAAAGAAGGTGTTGCTTGATTTTACGACCGCTTCGCGGCCGAACGCAGCCTCGCGGGCTCGGCAGCTGCTACGACGGGCGTTTAAGCTTGCCTACGCAGTGCTCATCAGAGGCTACAACGTCTTGCGTCACGGCCTACACCTACGCCAGAATCCGCCGGCTTGTGCGCTTTTGGCCTTGCTCTTATTGTTTCCGTGTCACTGCTCATCAGTGATCGGGTCTGCAAGCCCGCCGGAAATAACCAGTCGCACAGCAACACCATAAGCAAAGGACGATTTTTTGTGTCCGCTTTATGGCGGCTTTGCGCGGGAGACCTTAGGGTCTGCCGGGTTCCTGGTTTCCCGGTCTTGCAGACCCGCGCTTAGCTGCCACCCATCATCTGCAAGTGATATTGGCAGCTCCTTTGAAACAATCAGGAGCATCACCATGTTCAAACCAACGCCCAACCCTCCCGAAACCGATCCGGTCTCTCCCTACGCCTCCCTCGATTCAAAAGAACTCCACGCCGCCGCACACCGTGCGCTCGATCACTACCTGGTGCTGCCCGAGACCAAGCAGTTGTTAGCCGACCGACGTCCTGGCTGCATTTTCGTCATTGCCCCGGACGTCGACAGCGAAACCCTGCTGGCCCACGCCTGCGAAACCCTCGCCTCAGTGAATGTCATGGCCAGCGATCTGGCGTTTGAGCTCGAAGGCCCCAAGCGCAATACCGCGCTGGCGATTCAGCAGATGATTTCGCTGACCGAATTGGCGGTGAATCGCGCCCTCGATCACCTAGATCCACCGGATTCACCGCAGTAGCCAATCCGGCGCAGTCATTGTGGCGAGGGAGCTTGCTCCCGCTCGGCCGCGAAGCGGTCGTAATCCGGTAATCGCGCGCTATCTGGTTATTCGCGGTGGCTGATTTTAGGGTCGCTTCGCAACCCAGCGGGAGCAAGCTCCCTCGCCACGGAACCGTATGGGCCTTTAGGCAGTGTTCGCAGACCACACAAAGCCCGCCACCTTTTCACAAGGTTGGCGGGTTTTGTTGTTTTGATCGTCGACTGATGAACAATTTGCAAACACAAGATTGATCTCGATCAGCTAACCCTCGCCACACACTCTCTACCCTTGCGCCTCCATCAAAGGCCAGGGACGGCTCAATGGGAGCCTCCGGCCGCGCATCCTCAGGGAAGAGTCACTCATGCGATCATTGAAGATCATTTTGTTGTCATCGGCGTTCAACGGTTTGACCCAACGGGCCTGGCTGGACTTGCGCCAGTCGGGTCACGAGCCCAGTGTGGTGCTGTTCACCGACGAAGCCTCGGTGTGCCGGCAGATCGAAGAATCGGCGGCCGATCTGGTGATCTGCCCATTTCTCAAGGATCGCGTTCCGCAACGGCTCTGGAGCAACCCGGATCGCCCAGTGGTGATCATTCACCCAGGCATCGTCGGCGACCGCGGCGCCAGTGCGCTCGACTGGGCCATCACCCAGCAGGTCAGCCGCTGGGGCGTTACGGCCTTGCAAGCGGTCGAAGAAATGGACGCCGGACCAATCTGGTCGACCTATGAATTCAATATGCCCGCCGACGTGCGCAAATCCGAGCTGTACAACGGCCCGGTGAGCGACGCCGCGATCTATTGCATCCGTGACGTGGTGGAAAAATTCGCCAGCGACTTCGTCCCGACACCCCTCGATTACACGCAACCGAACGTCATCGGGCGCCTGAAGCCAAACATGAAACAGGCCGACCGAACCTTCAGCTGGCACGATTGCGCGCAGTTCATCAAACGCACCCTCGATGCCGCCGACGGTCAACCCGGAGTGCTGGCGAGCCTGGCCGGCGGGCAGTATTACCTGTACGACGCCCACCTGGATTCACGTACCGGCACGCCGGGGGAAATCCTTGCCGTGCAAGACGATGCCGTACTGGTCGCGACCGGCGATCACAGCCTGTGGATCGGCTCGCTCAAACGCAAGGCTCAGCCAGGAGAAGAAACCTTCAAATTGCCGGCGCGGCATGTGCTGGCCGGGCAACTCGATGCAATACCGGTACTGGACGGATCGATCGCCAACCAACCGTTCAACGAGGCGACCTATCAACCGATTCGTTATCGGGAGTCGGGTCACGTCGGTGAACTGACCTTCGAGTTCTATAACGGCGCCATGAGCACCGAACAATGCCAGCGGCTAGTTGCAGCGCTGCAGTGGGCCAAGGCTCGGGACACCCAGGTGCTGCTGATCAAGGGCGGTCGTGGAAGCTTTTCCAACGGTGTGCACCTCAATGTCATTCAGGCTGCCAAGGTGCCGGGGCTGGAAGCCTGGGCCAATATTCAGGCGATCGACGATGTCTGCAAGGAAATGTTGACGGCCCGGCAACTGGTGGTCAGCGGCCTGACCGGCAGTGCCGGAGCCGGCGGTGTGATGCTGGCGCTGGCCGCCGACATCGTGTTTGCCCGAGCGGGTGTCGTACTCAATCCGCATTACAAAACCATGGGCCTGTATGGCTCCGAATACTGGACCTACAGCCTGCCCCGAGCAGTGGGCAGCGAAATCGCGCACAAGCTGACCGAAGACTGCCTGCCGGTCAGCGCGTTTCAGTCCTGGCAGTTGGGGATGATTCAGGAGATTGGTCCACGCTGCCCCCGCGAGTTCAGCCAATGGCTGTTGCAACAGGCCAAGGGCGCTTTGACCGATGAAAAGTACGCGGCGTTTCGCGCGCAAAGAACCAGAATGGACCTTCAGCAGATCGAACACTGTCGCGAGGCCGAGCTGGCCCAGATGCAACTGGACATGGTGCACAACCGCCAGCAGTTCGCCGAGAAGTGCCGCAACTTCGTGTTCAAGCGCAAAACCTGCCAGACCCCGCAGCGCTTGATCGCGCCGTGGGCATTAGAGCGCGAAGTGACGCTGATCGCTTGATAGGCCTGGTGATCGTTCCCACGCTCCCGCGTGGGAACGAGCTCGCTAGAGCAACAACGCGACCAGCGCGCTCCAGCCGGTTTGATGGCTGGCACCCAAGCCGCGGCCGGTTTCGCCGTGGAAATACTCGTGAAATAGCACCAGGTCGCAGCTCAACGGGTCGGCCTGGAGCTGCGCGTAGCCGACCATCGACGGTCGGCTACCGTTTTCATCCCGCAAGAACAGTCGGGTCAGACGCTGGCTCAAACTGTCGGCTACCTGGGCAAGCGATGCCAGATAGCCTGAGCCGCTGGGGTATTCGACCGAAAAATTTTCGCCGTAGTAGCGATGAAACTCACGCAACGACTCGATCAGCAGGTAGTTGATCGGCATCCACAACGGCCCGCGCCAGTTGGAATTGCCGCCGTACAGCCGCGAACCGGATTCCGCCGGTTCATAGTCGGCACACAGTTTGTTGCCATTGATCTGCATGCCAAACGGATGCTCGGCGAAGGCTTTGGACAAGGAGCGAACGCCGAATTCGGAGAGGAACTCGGCCTCATCGAGCATGCGCTTGAGCAGGTTTTTGGTGCGCTCGCCACGCAACAGCGCGAGCAGGATCCGATTGCCTTTTCCAGGCTCGGTCCAGCGTGAAATCAGACTTGCCAGGTCCGGCCGATGATGCAGGAAGCCCAATAAACGCTCACGCAAGCCGGGCAACCCTTCGTGCTCGTGCTGTTCCAGCACCTGCACTGCAAACAGCGGCATCAAGCCAACGATAGAGCGCAGGCGCAGCGGTTCGTTGACCCCATCCGGGCGGTGCAGCACATCGTAGAAAAACTGATCCTGCTCATCCCACAACCCTTCCGCGGCATCGTCCACGCGGTTGATGGCGCCGGCGATATAGAGGAAGTGCTCGAAGAACTTCACCGCGATATCGACGTACACCGGATTGCGCTTGGCCAGTTCCAGGGCAATCCGCATCAAGTCCAGCGCATACGCCGCCACCCATGCCGTGCCGTCGGCCTGATCCAGGTGAAAACCGGGGGGTAACGCGGCCGAACGGTCAAACAGCGCAATGTTGTCCAGCCCGAGAAACCCGCCCTGGAACAGGTTGCGACCTTCGGCATCCTTGCGGTTGACCCACCAGGAAAAATTCAGCAGCAGCTTGTGGAAAATCCGCTCGAGAAAATCCATATCGCCGACGCCGGTCAAGGCCTTGTCACGCTGATACACCCGCCAACTGGCCCAGGCATGCACCGGCGGGTTGGCATCGTCGAAACGCCATTCGTAGGCCGGCAGTTGGCCGTTGGGGTGCATGAAGCGGTCTTTGACCAACAGCAGCAGTTGATGCTTGGCAAAACCCGGATCGATCAACGCGTAAGCAACGGCCTGAAAGCCCAGGTCCCACGAGGCGTACCACGGATATTCCCAGGTATCGGGCATGGAAACGATGTCGGAGTTCGACAAATGCCGCCAATGGGTGTTGCGGATGTTCAGCCGTCCGGGCGGTGGCGAGGGTTGTCCGGGGTCGCCATCGAGCCAGCGATTGACGTCGAAGTAATACAGCTGCTTGGACCAGAGCAGCCCGGCCAGCGCCTGACGCTGAACGTTACGTGCGTCCGGGTCCGTCATCTGTGCTTGCAGCACCGCGTAATAGTCATCGGCCTCCAAGCGGCGGCGTTCGAACAGCGCCTTGGCGTTGACCTTGGGCGCGACGGTCGGCGCAAAGCGCAGGTAGATGCATTTGCGCGCCAGCCCGTCCAGTTCGAGAACAAAATGCGCCGCGACCCGAGTACCGGCGTCACGCCGAATCGCCCCCGCCACACCGTCGACCAGATAATCGTTGATGCCATCCTTGAACGGGCCGTTGGCGGGCACACCGTCGAGTTTCGGATGATTGGTCTGGTTGTCGCAGAACAGCCACTCACACCCCTCCTCGCCCCAGGCACTGAGTTGCCGGTCCGTGAGCATCGGGTGCCGCGCCAGGACCGAATCACCGGTCAGCGTCAGGCTGGGCATGTGTCGGTCACCGCCCCAACTCCAGGTATTGCGCGCCCACACCTGGGGCAAGACTCGCAGACGCGCCGGCAGATCCGAACGGTTGTGCACGGTGACCCGCATCAACAGATCGTCCGGGCTGTTCTTGGCGTATTCCACCGTTACGTCGAAGTAGCGGTCGTCCTCGAACACCCCGGTATCGAGGATTTCATACTCGGTATCGCAAAGGCCGCGACGAGCGTTTTCAGCCACCAGGTCGGCATAGGGAAACATAGCTTGCGGGTATTTGTAGAGCATGCGCATGTAGGCATGGCTCGGCACCCCGTCGACATAAAAATACAGCTCTTTGACGTCCTCGCCGTGATTGCCTTCGGCATTGTTCAGGCCAAACAGGCGCTCCTTGAGAATCGGGTCGCGCTCGTTCCATAGCCCCAACCCGATGCACCAGTGCTGGGCCCGGTCGCAGAACCCGGCCAATCCGTCCTCGCCCCAACGATAGGCCCGGCTGCGGGCGTGCTCATGCGGGAAATAGGTCCAGGCATCGCCATCGGCGCTGTAGTCCTCGCGCACGGTGCCCCATTGCCGTTCACTCAAATACGGGCCCCACTCACGCCAGCACTCCGCCTCATCGCCAACCAAACGCTGGCCTTCGACGGTGTCGAGAATGTTCTTGGCCGACTGCGCTGTCATGGGAACGTCCGTTGTTGTCCGGGATGGTTTGCAGTGTAGAGCGAGGATTCGCCCCCGTGCATGCCGCCTCATGTTCATTCAACTCGAGTTCAGGCGCGCGCTTGCTCTACACTGCGGGGCTCTTCACCTCAGCGACTGCTTATGGACATCGATCTCGCCCGTACCTTTCTGGAAATCGTTCGCTGCGGCAGTCTTGCGGCCGCCGCCGATAAGCTGCACGTCACCCAGACCGCGATCACCGCTCGGGTACAGAAGCTCGAAAGCCAGCTCGCCAGCACCTTGTTCGTGCGCAACCGCGCTGGCGCTCGCCTGACCGCAGACGGTGAAGCCTTCGTGGTGTACGCCAATCAGCTGGTACAGACGTGGGAAGCCGCGCGCCGGGATTTGCCGTTGCCGGAAGGCTACCGCAATGTGCTGCACATCGGCGGCGAGGTCAGTTTGTGCAACCCATTGATGCTCAGTTGGGCCCGCGAACTGCGTGAGAAGATCCCCAGCCACGCCTTACGCACAGAAATCCGCGACGGCGAAAACCTGCTGCGCCAGCTGGAATTGGGCGTGCTGGATGCCGCGCTGGTGTTTCAACCCGAGTACTGGCCACAGCTGCAAGTGGAGCAACTGCTTGAGGAGAAACTCATTCTGGTGCGCCTGCCGTCCAGACCCGAACCCTACGTCTATATCGACTGGGGCAAGGAGTTTCGGCGCCAGCACGACGCGGCGCTGCCGGACAAGGCCAAAGCCGCGGTGAGCTTCAATCTCGGCCCGCTGGCGCTGCAATACATCCTGCAGAACGGTGGCACCGGTTATTTCCGCACTCGGGTGGTTCAGACCTACCTCGACAGCGGCGTGCTGGAACGGGTGCCCAAAGCCCCGGAATTCAGTTACCCGACCTATCTGGTGTATTCGCGGGATCGCGACTCGGCGGTGCTGCAACAGGCCTTCGAGTTGTTGCGCGAACTGGTCAAGACCGACAGCGACTGGTCGCAGCGCTGGGATCCGTTGATCTGAGCAACATCCATACCCGTTCGGCGTGAATACCCACTCATTCCCGACATTCATTGGCTGAATAATTTCTCCGCGACTAGTCTTTTGTTAATAACAACGACAACAGGTGATCGCGGTGAGGCAAACCACGCAGGCGTTTCGTGCCCGTTACCGGGCCGATATTCATCGGCTCTACAACCCGTGGCTGCACGGCGGTTTTGTGTTGGCCTTCGGTGTGCTGGGCATCACGCTGTTCTGGAGCACCGTGCACCAGGTGCAACCGCTGGAGTGGCTGGCGGTGCCGCTGACGCTGTTGTTTTTCAATTTCGCGGTCTACGTGGTGCACCGCCACCTGGGCCATCACAAAAAGGCTTTTGCGCGGTTGTTCTATGCCCGACACGCAGGCGATCACCACAGTTTTTTCGCCCCCGGCTACATGACCTACGATTCTGCGCGCGACTGGCGGGTGATTCTGTTTCCCGCGTGGCTGATTGTGCTGCACAGCCTGGCGATCACCCTGCCCGCCTGGTGGCTGCTCAAACATCTCAATGGCAACATCGCCGGACTGTTCGCAGGCTGCATGATCCTCGGCTACCTGGCCTATGAGGTGTTTCACGCCTGCGAACATCTGCCGCCGGGCAATCCCGTCACCCGCCTGCCGTGGATTCGCCAGATGCGCCGCCTGCACGCACTGCATCACCGTCGCGAGCTGATGCAGGAGCGCAATTTCAATATCGTTTTCCCGCTAATGGACTACCTGTTTGGCACGCTGTATTGGGAGGCTGAACCCGATCATTCGCACCTTCAAACGAGACGAGCGCCCATGACCCGCCTGCAACACCGGATCGACATCGGGCGCGACCCGATCTCGGTGCTTGCCTACGCCAGCACCGCGACGCGTTGGCCTGAGTGGCACCCGTCATCGCTGAAAGTCGACGGCCCGCCAGGACCGCTGCACGCGGGGGCACGTTTTGAAGAGGACATTCATGCGGGTGGACGAGCCGGGCATCTGAGCTGGGAGGTCGAGGAGTATTTGCCGGGGCGACGCTGGAGCGCTCGCGCTCAGGGTGATCATGGTCTGGAGCTGCTGCTGACTTATGAATGCGCCAGCGAGGGTGGCAGCACGCGCTTCGTTCGCACCCTGGAATACCGCTTCAGCGGACGACTGATGCGCCTGGCCAATCGACTGCTGCTCAAGCGGCGTATCGAGCACGAATCGGCAGCCTCGATGCTGGCCTTGCGCGACATGGCGCAACAGACGATCCCGGCCCAGACAGGGGCAATCGCCTGATACGCAACACTCAATGTTGAATCAACGCTTGCAATCGGGCTGCCAAACAAGGGGGCGACACCGCGCCCCCCACGGTGGTCACGTTCTGACAGAACCGTTCAAACTCCGGGATATTTCGTCTTTGATTGAAAGGCGCTTTGCCTTGAGCTTCCTCAATTCGTCATCTGCCAGAGCCTGGGCTTCTGCCTCCAGGACACGCTTGTCGATATCCGAATATTTGTCCAGCAGCGCGTTCAGGTGAGGATCATTGGCGCGCTTTTGCTGAATGACTTCCTTTGAGCAGCTCAGGTCCTGATACAGGTCATGATTAACCGGCATGGAACACCTCCGTTTGTTGATCGGTGGCGAACGCCATTGCGTGCGCTCGCCAGTTATCAGAATGGCCTCGCTCGGTGGTCGCTGTCGACTATCAATCAGACCAGCGGTGACCGTTGGTCGGACGTGTCGATATTGTCAGCGCCCTCACCCACCAGAATAGTCTCGTGCCCGCCGCTGTGTTGAGCACCGCATGTCGGCAACCGGAATTTCAGTCGGTGCCGTACATCGGCGACCGCGGCCCGTACAGCAAGCCCGCCGGGTGTCCCGCCGACAGCAGTCGTGCGCTGGTGATACCGGCAATCGGGTGACCGGCGTCGGTGGAGCTGTTGATGACCTGCTTGACCGCTGCGGTGATCAGCGCACCCAACAAACCGCCTCCACTGTTGTTGTTGCCCTCTTCGCTCGACGCGCTGGCCGAGCCGGTCCACAAGGTCGTGCCCGTCTTGAGGTCCACCAGTTTCGCGCTGGCGGTAACCACGGTTGCACTGGAGATCACCATGTAGCGAGTGCCGTAGTCAGTCACGGTAATGTAGAGCGCGGCATCGGCACCGAAGATTTCTTGCAGTTTGTTGGCCGGCGCCTGGTGGATGTCCGCCGGCGTGGTCAGGCCGTTCTGGTGGAACGTCTCGTCGACCAGCGCGATCGGCAGCACGTAGTAACCGGCTTCAGCCAGCGGGTACGTAACCTGCGAGAGCATGCTGTAGGACGCCTTGACGTCCGGCGAGTTGTTCAGCGGCGGTAGCACCAGAATGGTTTTTGGACGGCTTTGCTTGTAAGCCGAGTAGTCCACAGTCTTGGGGCTGACGCAACCGCCGAGGACGGCCAGGGCCAGCAAGCCGGCCATCAGTTTCAATGAGCGCGCGATCATTGGGCATCTCCGGTCTTGGCGTTTTTAAGCAGAAAGTTCATGTACGGCGTCGACTCGGGAAACAGGGTCTTCTCGGTTCTGAACTGCTGCACCATCTGATCGTCCTTGCCCAGGCTCAGGTACAACAGCCCCAGGTGAGCGTGGTAACCAGGCGGCGGAGTCTTGCCGGTGGACTTGATCTTTTGCAGGTCGCGCTCCAGCGCTTCGGCCTGAGCTTCCTTGGGCTCTTCGCCTTTGAAATACTCATAAACCTGTGGCTGGTAGCCTTCCCACTGATAAAGGGTTTTCGGACTGTTGCATCCGGCCAGTAAGCCACTGACCAGCAACATCGACGTCATCAACGCCCACGACATATAACGTTTGAACATGCTTGTACCGCTCCTTGTCATCGACCTTGATCAGTTGCCCGGCTTCCATGCACCCGAGTTCATGCCATCCACCAGGCGATTGATCGCCTCGCGCATGGCCAGGTCGAGCACCTTGCCGTTGAGGGTCGAATCGTAGGCAGCAGTACCGCCGAAGCCGATGACTTCACGGTTGGACAAGGCGTATTCACCTGCGCCCTGGGTCGAATAAACGACTTCCGAGGTGCTGATATTGACGATATTCAAATTGACCTTGGCGTATGCCACCTGGGTCTTGCCACGGCCAAGAATGCCGAACAGCTGGTGATCGCCGGTCTCTTTGCGACCGAACTCGGTAACGTCGCCGGTCACCACGAAATCAGCACCCTTGAGGCGCTGGGCCTGCCCCTTGATCGATGCTTCCTGCTGGATCTCGCCCATGTTGTCGCGGTCCAGCACGCTGAAGCGGTTGGTCTGCTGCAAATGAGTGATCAGGATGGTCTTGGCCTGACCGCCGAGGCGATCCACGCCATCGGAGAAGATCCCGCGCATGTAGCTCGAACGGTTGTCGAACTTGCCGACAGCCATCGGCACTCGAACACCGACAAAGGCCTGGCTGGCGCTTTCGACTTTGGCTACCGGCAATGCCCGGGAGCTTTCGGTCGCACACCCGGCCATCGCGCCCAATACGGCAATCGCTGCCCCTGATACCACCATTCGAGAGATCATTCTCACTGTGCATTCCTTCTGAAAAACGGTTTATCCCGGCATGACAGCGACCCGCCACTGCGGATTGTAGTGGCGAAAAAGCGATGGGGATTCGAATCGATAAGCGACGTGCAGGACGTCAGCGGGCGCCATTATGACAAAGTGCCACTACTGATGACAGTGTTTATATTTTCTGGCGTCAGTTTCTTGAATGATCATGACGACTAGTGAAAATCCCGGCTATGCACGCTGATGCCGTTGAGCAACGGGCTCAGGTCGCTCAAGCGTCCGGCGATCAGGTGCCGGACTTCGCCGACCTTCTCCCAGCGGCCGTCGATCTTGAGCAATTGCGAGCCGATCAGTGCTTTGCGTTGACGCTCGGCGAGGTCGCGCCAGACCACGACGTTGATGTTGCCGAACTCATCTTCAAGGGTCACGAAGGTCACTCCACTGGCCGTGCCCGGGCGTTGGCGGCCGGTGACCAGGCCGGCGACGCTGACGTTGCGCCCATGTTCGACCTCCAGCAATTCCCGTGAGCTGCGGCAACGTCGGGCACGCAACTCATCGCGCAACAAGGCCAGCGGATGCGGGCCGAGGGTCGTACCGACGCTGCTGTAGTCAGCTTGCAGGTCTTCGCTCACGGTCGGTTTGGGTAACACCACGCAAGGCTCTTCCTGGCTCGGCAACCCGGCAAACAACCCAAGTTGCTTCTGCACCCCCGCCACTTCCCAGCGCGCGCGATGGCGATCACCGGCCAGCCTGCGCAACGCTCCGGCGTCGGCCAGTTGTTCTTGCGCACGAGCATCAAGCCGGGCGCGCTCGCCCAGGTCGGCGATGTCGATGAACTCACCCTGCAAACGCGCGGCTTCGATGCGGCGCGCATCGTCCTCGCGAAAGCCCTTGATCATGCGCAACCCCAGGCGAATCGCCGGTTGCTCACCGTCAGTCGGCTCCAGGCTGCAATCCCAATCGCTGGCGGCCACGTCCACCGGACGGATCTGCAACTGATGCCGGCGTGCATCCTGGAGAATCTGGTCCGGGCTGTAGAAACCCATCGGCCAGCTGTTGATCAGCGCACAGGCGAACGCCGCCGGCTCATGGCATTTCAACCAGCAGCTGGCGTAGGTCAGCAAGGCAAAACTGGCGGCGTGGGATTCGGGAAAACCGTAGCTGCCAAAGCCCTTGATCTGCTCGAAGATCTGCGCGGCGAACTCCTCCGAGTAGCCGTTTTTCAGCATGCCTTCGCGAAGGCGTTTCTGGTGCGGCTCAAGACCGCCATGGCGCTTCCAGGCCGCCATGCAACGGCGCAACTGATCGGCCTCGCCGGGACTGTAGTCGGCGGCCACAATCGCGATCTGCATGACCTGCTCCTGAAACAACGGCACGCCGAGAGTGCGTTTGAGCACGGCCTCCAGTTGCACCGAGGGATAGGTTTCCGGCTCTTCCTTGTTACGCCGTCGCAGGTACGGGTGCACCATCCCGCCCTGGATCGGACCGGGACGAACGATGGCCACTTCGATCACCAGATCATAGAAATTCTGGGGTTTGAGTCGGGGCAACATCGACATCTGCGCCCGAGACTCGATCTGGAACACTCCGATGGTGTCGGCGCGGCTGATCATCTCGTAGGTTTTCGGGTCCTCGGACGGTATGTTGGCCAGGCTCAGGTCTCGCCCGCGGTGGTCGCGCAGCAGGTCAAAGCAGCGGCGAATGGCGCTGAGCATGCCGAGGGCAAGAATGTCGACCTTGAGCAGGCCGACCATATCCAGGTCGTCCTTGTCCCACTGGATGATCGTGCGCTCGGCCATGGCTGCGTTTTCCACCGGCACCAGGCTGTCCAGCGGCTGCTCGGAAATCACGAAACCGCCCGGATGCTGGGACAGGTGCCGGGGGAAGCCGATCAACTGCCGGGTCAAGCTCAGCACCTGGCGCAACACCGGGCTGTCCGGGTCGAAGCCACCTTCGCGCAGACGCTCCAGCGGCGGTACATCGTCGCTCCAATGGCCACAGCAATCGGCCAGCGCGTTGACCTGATCCGGCGGCAAACCGAGGGCCTTGGCCACGTCGCGGATCGCACCGGCACCGTGGTAAGTGCTGACCACCGCCGTCAGCGCGGCCCGCGTCCTGCCGTAACGCTGGAACACGTACTGCAAGACTTCTTCGCGGCGCTCGTGCTCGAAATCGACGTCGATGTCCGGTGGCTCGTTGCGCTCTTTGGAGAGGAACCGCTCGAACAGCATGCTCGTCCGGCTCGGGTCGATTTCAGTGATTCCCAGCGCGTAACACACCGCCGAGTTGGCGGCCGAACCGCGCCCCTGACACAGAATGCGCTGGCTGCGGGCGAAGCTGACGATGTCTTCGACGGTGAGGAAGTAACTCTCGTAACCGAGCTCGACGATCAGCTTCAGCTCCTTTTCGATCAGCGCCATGACCGTGCTGTCCGGCCCTTCAGGCCAACGTCTGCTCAGGCCCTGTTCGGTCAACCGACGTAGCCAGGAAGTCGGGGTCTGCCCTTCAGGCACCAGCTCACGCGGGTATTGGTAGCGCAACTGGCCGAGGTCGAAAGTACAACGTCGGGCAATGATCAGCGTTTCTTCAAGCAGCGACGCTGGGTACAGTTCACGCAACGCCTCAAGGCTGCGCAAGTGCCGTTCGCCATTGGGATGCAAGCGCTGCCCGGCGTCGGCGACCCGCACATGCAGACGAATTGCCGTCATGGTGTCCTGCAATGCACGCCGACCACGGGCATGCATGTGCACATCGCCGCTGGCCACCACCGGAATCTGCAAGCGGGCAGCCAGGGCCTGCCAATCAGCCAGACGCCGGGCGTCGTTCTGCCCGCAATGCAGCTCGACCGCCAGCCACAGCCGCTCGCCGAAAATACCTTTCAGCCAGGCGCCGTGTTCCAGTGCGTCAACGGCATCTGGCACCCACAACGCCAACAGTCCGGGCAATGGCCCGTTGAAGTCTTCGCGCAACACCCGGTACTGGCCCTTTTCCGTACGCCGTCGGGCATGGGTGATCAGCCGGCACAGGGCCTGATAACCCTCAAGGTTTTCCACCAGCAACACCAGCTTGGGGCCGTTCTCGATGCGCATTTCACTGCCGATGATCAACGGCAATTCCAGCGCCTTGGCCGCTTGCCAGGCGCGGACGATACCGGCCAGGGTGCACTCGTCGGTGATCGCCAGGGCTTGGTAACCCTGACGTTTGGCCCGCTCGAACAGCTCGTGGGCACTGGACGCCCCGCGCTGGAAACTGAAGTTCGACAGGCAGTGCAGTTCGGCGTAGCCGGCGCTCATGCGAACCAGCCTTGCAGCCACAGCGGCCCGGCCTCGCCCACCGTACGATAGGCCCAGGCCTTGGAGCCTGTGCGGGTTTCGATCAGGTAGTAATCGCGGCGCACGTCGGCGCCATCCCACCAGCCGGACTCGATGCGCTCCGGCCCCATGAGGATGCGCGCCGTGCCTTCGTGCACGGGTAACGGCTCGGTCAGCAACCAGCCGGGACGCTGTACATCAGGCAGCGCCGGACAGGCCTGAGGTTGTGCATTCGGCAGCCAGGCACACTCCGGCCGGTGATCGGACTGAAAACCCAGGCCCTGCACCGCCTCATCCCCGAGCCGCGCACGCAAGCGTTCGCGCAGTTGTTCCCAGGGCAAGGACTGTTGCGGGCGTTCGTCGAACAGCTCCCGGCGCTGCGGGACGAAGCTTGGCAAGTCCTGCGCCGACAGCCGAAAACCGCGTACCGGCGCCTCGACCTGCACCTGTTCCAGCCGACCGCGCGCGAGTTCGAAGAGCATCGCCGGGTCGCGCTCGGCGCTCAGCAGGCCGACCTTGATCAGCGTGTCCGGCAACCCGGCGTGTTCCAGATGCAGGTCAAAGCGCTGCACGCCGCTGTCCCGGCCACAGAGGAACGCCGAGAGATCACCGGTCAGCCGGCGCAAGGGGAACAGCAATGCCTGATGGGATTGCACATCGAAATTCAGCTCGATCCGCACATCGAAACGGTCCGGCGGCAGATAAAACCCCAGGGCCAGCGGCCGTTCGCCCAACAAGGTATCGAGGTGCTTGAGCACTTGCGCCTCGAAGCGTCGGGCCAGGGTTTGACGCGGCAGCGCCTGAACCTGGCCCAAGGTGCGCAAGCCCATGCGCGACAGTGCAGTGGCGACCGTTTGCTCAAGCCCGATCCGCTCGACAGGCATCTGCCCGAGCAATTGCCGTAGTGCGTCATTGTCCGGCACCGCCAGACCGTCGTAGGCATTGGCCAGGACCCGTGCGGCCAGCGGGTTGGGCGCCGCGACCAGTCGATGGCGAAACCCCAGTGCCGTGAGCTCTGCGCGCAACCGCGCCTCGAACTGCGACCAAGGCCCGAACAGCCCCAGGCTCGATTCGATTTCAAACAGCACCGCACGCGGGTAATGCACGCTGACCTGGGAGCTGAAGCGATAGGCCCAGGCGGCGAGAAACTGCTGCCAATGCTCGATTTCGGCCACGTCATAGTCGGCGCTGACAAAGGCCTTGCTCAAGGCCTGGGCGGCGGTCATCGACTGGCCCGGACGCAGCCCCAATGCTCGCGCCGGCGCATTGACCGCTTGCAACACCCGACGCTGCGCCGGGCCGCTCAGCAACACCAACGGTTCGTCAGGATCGCTGCGCTGACGCAACACCGCGTCCAGCGCCAGTTGCGGGAAAAGGATACAGACCCAGCGCATGCCAACCTCACTGCCCCGTGGCGAAGGCAATCGGTGCCGAACGGGCCAGCCCGCCACGGCACTTGAGCACCCTTAACTGCGCGGGCCTTGAATCGATGGCGATGCGCAGGGCTGCCGGCGAAGGATTGATGGCGTCCTTGATCGAGCGATAGGCAAACGCCAGGGTCTGCCCGGTTTCCGCCGCCACCTGCAAACGGCGCAAGGCGCGGTCATCCGCCTGTTGCGGCCAGCACAACACCGCCCCGCAACTGCCTGAGCGCAGGCATTGTTCCGCCGCCCACAGTGCCTCGCGGTCACTGGCCTGGATGATCGACAATTGCCGCAAATCCACCCCGGCGTTCTGCCAGGCTTGGGGATACGGCACATACGGCGGCGCTACCAGCACCACCCGCTCACCGGCGGTCGTCAGTCGGGCCAAGGTTGGCCATACCAGCTGCAACTCGCCCACGCCCTGCCCGGCGACAAGGATTTCGCTCAGTGCCGCTTCCGGCCAGCCGCCGCTGGGCAACGCCGCGTCCAGTGCCGCATGCCCGGTCGGTTGCGGGCTGATGCTCGGCGGCGCGGGCCGGCCTTTCCAGACCTGGCCGCCATTGAACAGCGTATCCAGCGCAACGACGGCGCCCATCACCCTTGCCTCACCAGACCGCAGAACACCCCTTCAATCGCCAGGTCCTGATCGGCGGTGACCACAATGGGGCTGTAATCCGGGTTGCGCGGCAGCAACCGCACGCTGTCCCCTACCCGCTCAAAGCGCTTGATGGTGACTTCGCCCTCAAGCCGCGCAACGACGATCTGGCCGTTCCGCACCTCGGCACTGCGGCGCACGCCCACCAGATCACCGTCGAGAATGCCGTCGCCGATCATCGAGTCGCCCTGAACCCGCAGCAGGTAGTCCGGTGTGCGCGAGAACATTGCCGGATCCAGCCACAAGCGGCTGTGCACCTCGGCATCGACTCCCATCGGCACACCGGCGGCCACCCGCCCGAGTACCGGGATGTCCAGCAACTCGGGGCGACGCGGCTGATTGAGCAAGCGAATACCGCGGGCCTGGTGCGGATTGACCTCGATGAAACCGGCCTCGGTCAGCGCCACCACATGCTTGCGCGCCACGCTGCGTGAGGCAAAACCGAACGCCTCGCTGATTTCAGCGAGGCTCGGTGACTGGCCTTGTTGCGCGATACGGTCGCGGATGAAGGTCAGGATGGCGGTACGGCGGGGAGTCAAAGTCGTCATGGAGTACATTTGTACTCCTCTCGGGTTTTCCTGACAATAACCGCCAGTCGTAACGCTTAGCCCAAGCCGCGCTGGCGCAGAAAAACCGAAATGAAATCGATGAAAGCCGCCACCTTGGCAGTGGCGCGACGGTGGCTGGGATACACCGCCAGGATGTGCGAACCGAACGCGTCCGGATCAATCTCGTAGTCGGCCATCAACCGCACCAGCCGGCCATCCGCCAGATACGGCGCGGCACTCCACAGCGGTGCGTGCAGCAGCCCGCGTCCCGCCAGCGCACTGGCCAGCAGCAAGTCGTAATTGTCGCTCTTCAGGCGCGGCCGCGACGGCTGGGGCAAGCTGAGCCGTTGACCGTCGCGCTCGACCCACCAGAATTCACGGCTCAGGGCCGCATGGTGATAGAGCAGCCAGTGATGCTGATCGAGGGTCTGCGGCGTCACCGGAACCGGGTTGCGCGCCAGGTAATCCGGGCTGGCACACAGGGCCAGGCGATTCTCACCGATGACTCGAGCGATCTGTCCGGGCAGGTCGTCATGACCTTCACGCAACGCCAGGTCGTAGCCGCTTTCGAGCAGATCGACGAACTCATCGCACAGGTCGATGTGCAAACTGATTTGCGGGTACTCATCGAGAAAGCCTGCGCACGCCTCGTCGAGAAAGGCCCGACCAAAGGCCAGCGGCGCAGTGATTTTCAGCGTGCCCTGCAAACCATGCTGCACCTGCAGGATCTCTTCGCTGACCTCTTGCAGGCGTTGCAACACCTGGCGCGCGGTCTCCAGATAAAGCCGCCCGACCTCAGTCAATAAAGTGCGCCGCGTGCTGCGCTCGAACAAGCGCGCACCCAGCTCATCCTCCAGATGACTGACCGCTTTGGTCAGCGCCGACGGGGTCTTGCCCAGTTGCTGCGCGGCACGGCTGAAACTGCCGTGCTCTGCGGACGCAACAAACATTTTCAAGGCACTGAGCGTGTCCATGGTTTTTCCATTCAGGCAAAAGGGTTTTGCTGGTTTCAGGTGTTCTGCCCAGCGTGCCAAGCCACTAGTCTCGCTGCCAGACGAATAAAAACAAGGCATCCCGCATGAATAGAGTTATCCCGACATTCCTGAGCTGCGCCGTGGCTTTTGCCTCGATGGAAGCCATGGCCGCCGCCGATCTGGTATTGATCAACGGCAAGATCTTCACCGCCGACCACGCCCAACCCAAGGTCCAGGCCCTGGCAGTGGAGGACGGCAAAGTGTTGCAGGTCGGCAGCGACGCGCAGATCAAGGCGTTGATCGAGCCCTCGACCCGGGTCATCGATCTGGCGGGTAAAACCCTGATGCCCGGCCTGATCGACAGCCATTCACACGCGATCTTCGGCGGCCTCGAACTGGCCTCGGCCAACATGGAAGATGAACAGGTCAGTCTCGATGTGTTGGAAAAACGTCTGCGCGGCTGGCGTGACGACGGCAAGGCAAAACACGGCGATGTGCTGAGTGCGGCCGGCATGAGTTCGACCTACTGGGCGCAAGCCGAAGCCTTTGCCCAGCGTTTCAACCAGGGTGAATGGGCGCAGGTGCCGATCGTGTTCATCGGCAGCGACCACCACACCGCCTGGGCCAACAACGTGATGCTCACGCGTGCCGGGATCGACGCTGCACTGATCAACACCCTGCCCGCCGCCGAGCGCGACACCATCGGCCGCCTGGCGAATGGCGCGCCCAACGGTTTTCTGGTGGATGCAGGTTGGGACCGGGTCGCTTCGATCATGCCCAAAGCCAGTCCGGCGGACCTGCTGCGAGCCGCCCAGGCCGCGCTGCGGTTCAACAACAGTTTGGGTATCACGGCCTGGATGGACCCGGCCGCCAACGCCGCGCCGGGGGAACCGGTGTTCGCCCTCAAGCCCACGGAGAAAACCGTCGGCGTTCTACCGGTGTACAAGGCGCTGTCTGAAACCGGGGCCATGAGCGCGCACGTCGCCGCGCTGCTGGTGGCCAACCCGCGAAGCCGCCCGGCCGATCTGGAGACGCTGGACACGGTGCGCAAGCAGTTCCAGGACATCCCGAACCTGAGCCTGCCCGGCATCAAGATTTTCGCCGACGGCGTACTGGAATTTCCGGCGCAGAGCGCGGCGCTGATCAATCCCTACAACAACTCGCACAAACAGGGTGAGCTGTTGATCGATCCGGCGCATTTCGGTGAGCTGGTCAGTGCCGCTGACCAACGCGGCTGGCTGGTGCACATCCACGCCATTGGCGACCGTGCGGTGCGCGAGTCGTTGAACGGCATCGAGCAGGCGCGCAAGGATCGGCAAAGCGGCGTGACCCACTCCATCACTCACCTGCAACTGGTCAACCCCAAGGAGTTCGCCCGCTTCAAGCCACTCAATGTGATCGCCTCGATGCAGCTGCTCTGGGCCTCGGCTGACGAGTACACCCTGGACATGATCAAGCCGTACGTCAGCGCGCTCGCCTTCCGCTATCAGTACCCGGCGCACTCGTTGCTCAAGCAAGGCGCAACGATTGCCGGTGCGAGTGACTGGCCGGTGTCATCGCCGAACCCGTTCAATGCGATGGCCCAGGCCATCACCCGTGTCGGGCCCAAAGGCGTATTGAACGCCGCCGAGGGCATCGACCGCGAGACGATGTTCTACGCCTACACCGTCAATGCCGCCCGCACCATTGGCCTGGAACAGCAGATCGGTTCGCTTGAGCCCGGCAAGCAGGCGGACTTCATTATCGTCGACCGCGATGTGTTCAAGGTCGACGAAAAAGCCCTGCACGACACTCGGGTGCTGAGCACCTGGTTCGCCGGCCGCGAAGTCTATGCCCCCGCCGCACAGTAAAAAGCGATTAGCGCCCCCCCCCCGATCCGTAGGAGCAAGGCTTGCCCGCGATGGCGGTATGTCTGATACACCGCGATATCGTTCATCGCGAGCAAGCTTTGCTCCTACAGGATCTGCGTTAGTCTTCAGCCGATGTTCAGTGCACGCAGATCCAGCTGGCCGTCCTTGAGCGGAGGGCACCAGTAGTAACCACCGGTGATCGGCCGGCTCATGCGGTACAGACCGTCAACGACGCCGTCTTCCAGGCCACTCATGCGGCGCAGTTGGGCTTCGAAGGCGTTGAAGGAATGACCGAAGGCCAGGAACATCAGGCCGGCACGATCACCTTCGATCCACGGCATCGAACGGCGCACAATGAAGGCTTCGGGGGTGAAGCTTTCCTGGGCCGTGCGTTTGACGTGGGCGGAGATCGGCGCGTCGTCGAGTTCTTCGTTGTCGCTCTTGCGGCGACCAATGATGTTGTCCTGCTCATGGGACGGCATCGCATTAAAACCGCTCAGGTCATGCTGCCACTGCTGGATCGCGGCGAAGCTGCCACCCACCGGACTGTCCTCACCCTCGGCCACCAGCGCTGCGGCAACGGCGGCTTCGTCGTGGGGGTTTTCGGTGCCGTCTTCATAGCCTGTCAGGTCGTGGCCACTCATATGACGGAAGGCTTCATTCATCTGCACCAGGCGCAACGCCGGAGCCAGCGCAACTTCAAGGGCGCGGCTACGATTAAGCAACTCGCCGCGATCCTCACCGTGCAACCAGCACCACAGCGCGTGCTGGGTCGAAGGGTTATCGACGCCAACGCCGATCATCGCCGGGAACGGTCGCAGCCCCGCTACTTTCGCGCCCAGTGCATTGACCAGCGACTTGCCAAAACCGACCACTGCCGACTTGCCGTCCACCAGTTTCATCAGGTTGTCGAGCGCAGCCGGCAGAGTTTCGGCGGATTCGAGAGCGAAAAACAAATGACGCGCCTGAGGCGGAACGGGGGTGGCAAGGATGCCCGGCTGGTAGTAACTCATGAGAACTCCTCTGGAAAGGCATGAAGTTTACCCGGCACGCGGCAGTTTGTGTGTGTTGAAAGGTGCAAGAGCAGTGCAGACACGAAACTGTGCTGATGTCGCTCAAATCCTCCGTAGCAGTTGCCGAAGCAATCTGATAAAACGATTCAGCAATGCTAATCATGGCGCACATCCTATGCCGAGCCAAAACCGGCATCAGAATGATGTGTAGCCATCGCCGTCATTCCAGAAAAAGACACGGCTGACAGGTCTTGACCTCATGGCAGTGTCTGGCGATAAAAACCTTATCCGCATCACCCAATCCAGACGGGGTAGCGACATGAGCACAGAAAACATCCTTGGCAACCTGTTCCCGACCGCCCGCGACATCCCGGAGCAATACCGTCTCGACGGGCAAACCGAGCAACGTGAATACCTTGTCGATGGCGTCCTGAAAATCTGGAACGGCCCGCTGGCCATCGTCCGCAGCCCGGTCTACCTGACCGGCGAAAATGGCGATGAGCAAGTCATTCTCGGCAGCACGCCACTGCTCGACGCCGACACCGCATTAACCGCCCTCGACGCTGCTGTCCGTGCCTATGACCGTGGTCAGGGCAACTGGCCAACGATGCGGGTGGCCGAACGGATTCAGCATGTCGAAGCATTCCTCTCCCGCATGCGCGAACAGCGCGAGGCGGTGGTCAAGCTGCTGATGTGGGAGATCGGCAAGAACCTCAAGGATTCGGAAAAAGAGTTCGACCGTACCTGCGATTACATCGTCGACACCATCAACGCCCTCAAGGAACTCGACCGTCGCTCCAGCCGATTTGAACTGGAACAGGACACGCTCGGCCAGATCCGCCGCGTGCCGCTTGGCGTCGCCTTGTGCATGGGACCTTACAACTACCCGCTGAACGAGACCTTCACCACGCTGATTCCGGCGCTGATCATGGGCAACACCGTGGTGTTCAAACCGGCCAAGCTCGGTGTCCTGCTGATTCGCCCGTTGCTGGAAGCGTTCCGCGACAGCTTCCCGGCCGGGGTGATCAACGTGATCTACGGCAGCGGCCGTGAGACCGTCAGCGCGCTTATGGCCAGCGGCAAGATCGACATCTTTGCCTTCATCGGCACCAACAAGGCCGCCAGCGACCTGAAGAAACTTCACCCGAAACCACACCGCTTGCGCGCAGCGTTAGGGCTGGACGCGAAGAACCCCGGCATCGTGCTGCCCGAGGTGGATCTGGACAATGCAGTCAACGAAGCCGTCACCGGCTCGCTGTCGTTCAATGGCCAGCGCTGCACTGCGCTGAAGATCCTCTTCGTTCACGAGCAAGTGGTCGACCGTTTCATCGAAAAATTCAACCACAAGCTGGCCTCGCTCAAACCCGGCATGCCATGGGAAAGCGGTGTGTCTCTGACGCCGCTGCCGGAGTCGGGCAAGGTCGATTACCTGCATGGGCTGATGGACGATGCCCTGAGGAAAGGCGCCAACGTGGTGAACGAAAATGGCGGCCAGGCACGCGGTTCGTTCTTCTATCCGGCGGTGTTGTACCCAGTGACCACCGACATGCGCGTCTATCATGAAGAGCAGTTCGGCCCGGTGGTGCCTATCGTGCCTTATCGTGACCTGGACACGGTGATCGACTACGTCCTCGAGTCGGACTTCGGACAACAATTGAGCCTGTTCGGCACCAATCCCGCCGAGGTTGGGCGGCTGGTGGATATCTTTGCCAATCAGGTCGGGCGGATCAACATCAACGCCCAGTGCCAGCGCGGCCCGGACACCTTCCCGTTCAACGGGCGCAAGAATTCGGCTGAAGGCACGCTGTCGGTGCACGACGCGTTGCGGACTTTCTCGATCCGCACGCTGGTGGCGACCAAGTTCCAGGAGAGCAACAAGGAACTGATCAGCGACATCATCCGCGGACGGGAGTCGAGTTTCCTCACCACCGACTATATTTTCTAGCACGCACACCGAGGACACCCTGCGAACCCGATGACAGCCTTTCGATCATCTCGATTGCCTCCGTTGCTGCGCCGGCTGCTGCGTCCGCTTCTGGACCCGTACCGGCGCTATCGCAACGCCAAACTGATCCACGCCGTTCGGGTGTCGCTGGGGCTGTTGGCGACGATTCTGCTGACCACCGGCATCCATCTGCCCCACGGTGAATGGGCGTCGGTAACCATGTTGGTGGTGATCGGTGGTTTGCAGCACCACGGCAATATCGGCAAAAAAGCTGCCGAGCGCGCGTATGGCACGCTGATCGGTGCTGGCGTGGGTTTGCTGCTGGTGGCGCAGCAGGCGTGGCTCGGCATGCCGTGGCTGACTTACTTCGGTATGTCGGTGGTCTGCGGGTTCTTCTCCTACCACGCAATTGGCAAGGGTGGTTACACCGCGCTGTTGTCGGCCATCACTGTATTCATCGTCGCCGGACACGGCGATAACCCGGTGACCGACGGACTCTGGCGCACAGTCGATATCCTCATCGGTATTATCCTGGCACTGGCCTTTTCCTTCGCACTGCCGCTGTACGCGGTCTACTCCTGGCGCTACAAACTCGCCAGTGCCTTGCGCGACTGCGCGAGCATTTACAGCCGGATCATCAGTGGCCAATCGGTCACCGATGACCACTACCTCAAGATGCTCAGTCGTCTCAATGGGATGATGGTGCAACTGCGCTCGTTGATGCCTTCAGTGTCCAAGGAAGTGCGAATGTCCATGACCGAGCTCGACGCCCTCCAGCGCAATTTACGGATGTGTATCAGCACCCTGGAAATCCTCGCCAACACCCGCCCCGAAGCCAACGACGAACAGGCCATGGCACAAATGCAACTGGCGTTGAAAGCCGAGCACCGGCAGGTTCGCGTGTTACTGATTGGCATGGCCCGGGCGCTGCAATCCGGTACAACACAGCGCCTGGAGCGTGCGACCGATGAAGCCGCACCGCAGGCCGCCATGGGCACCCCGGTCTACAGCGCGCTGGACGGTTACCGATTACTGACCCGACAACTGACCGCCAACCTGAATGACATGCGCCTGCGCTTGGTGAAGACCGCCCCACGCTGGAAAATCTGAGCGTCGGTCACTGCGTCGCGACTTTACGAACGCCGTTGCCCCAACCTTGTTGCATACCCGCAGCGGCCAGCAGAATCGCGACCACACCGATCCACTGCAACAGTTCGAGGCGGTGACCGAAGGCGAACCAGTCAACGAAAATCGCTGCAATCGGGTAGATGAACGACAGTGCGCCGGTCAGTGCCGTCGGCAGTTTCTGTATCGCGCCGTACAGCAGCACATACATCACGCCGGTGTGTGCAATGCCCAGCGTCAGCAAACTGGCCCAGGCACCGGGTTGTTGCGGCAACGCGGAAAAATTCGCCCAGGGTGCAAGCAACAGCACGCCGGTGCAGACCTGAATCAACGCGATCAAATGCGGCGGTGTGCCGGTCAGGCGTTTGATGATCAGCGCGGCAAAGGCATAAAGCAGCGCGGCGCCCAAGGCCAGTGCAATCCCCAGCAGGTACTCACCGCCTCCCGCGCCCTGCTCGCCATGGGCACTGACGATTGCCAGCATCCCGAGAAAAGAAACCCCGAGCCAGAACAGCTTTTGTGCGGTGATCTTCTCGCCGAGAAACAACGCAGCCAAACCCACCAGCATGAACGGTTGCACGTTATAGACCGCAGTGCCGATGGCAATCGACGCTCGTGAGTAGGAGGCAAACAACAGCACCCAGTTACCGACAATCGCGACGCCGCTGAGCACCGCCAACAGGAACGTGGTGCGGGTCAGAATGCCCGGGTGCAGAAAGCCGAACACTGCACAAATCAGCAGCAAGGTCGCAGCACCGAACACGCAGCGCCAGAACACCACGTCCAGCACAGGCTGGCCGGAAACCAGCACGAACCATCCGATGGTCCCGGAAATAAGCATAGCGGCGGTCATTTCCAACGAACCACGACGCAGTGTTTTATCCATGATCAGGCTCCTCGATATGAGCCCAAAGTATGCCAATCCAGCGCCGTGCCACTCCAGCGTCAAATGCAGGCTAAACTGCCAGTTCACCTTTTTTATCAAGGCAGATTCCAGTATTTGCCTAATCGGGGGCTGTATGACTGACGACATTGACCAACTGCTGATCGCCGCCCTCATGGAAGACTCCCGACGCTCGCTCAAGGCCCTGGCACAGATCAGCGGCCTGTCCTCACCCAGCGTCGCCGAGCGCCTGCGCAGACTCGAAGAGCGTGGCGTGCTCAAGGGCTACACCGTCGACATCGATCCCAAATGCTTCGGTTATCAACTGCAGGCCATCGTGCGTATTCGCCCGTTGCCCGGCCAGTTGCAGAATGTCGAACGGCAGATCCAGGCCATTCCCGAGTTCACCGAATGCGACAAGGTCACCGGCGATGACTGCTTCATCGCGCGCCTGCACGTGCGTTCGATGGAACAGCTGGACACCCTGCTCGACCGCCTCAACAGCTATGCCGAAACCAATACTGCAATCGTCAAGAAGACCCCGGTGAAACGGCGGTTGCCACCGATGGCGTGAGTGCTGTTTTGTTTTGAACCGCGTAGATTGAGGACTTTCCGGCGAAGGATTGGCGGTATGAAAGCTCAGGCTATGTTATTGGCAGCACTGATGCTCGCAGGGTGCGGCACCATCCAGACAGTGGTGCGCCACGACGATGCGGCCATAAAGAGCCTCAAGGAACAGAAAAGCTACTGCGGCGCCGTCCCTCGAATCTACAGCGGCGTGACCTACGATTTCTGCACACTGTATGCTCCCCTGCGCTCAGGCGTCGACGCGCAAAAATACGACAACGCCACGATTATCGTCTTGATTGACGCCGTAATTTCCGGTGCTCTCGACACTGTGTTGCTGCCCTACACCATTTACCGGCAACAGGCCGATGGCAGCATCATCGTCACCGAGTGAGCCCCGCCCGAATGCCAGGCAACAAAAAACCCGCCGTAGCGGGTTTTTTGCTCAAGGCTGGCGATCAGTCATCGCGGCCCATGATGCCGAACAGCTGCAACAAGCTGACGAACAGGTTGTAGATCGATACATACAGGCTGATGGTCGCCATGATGTAGTTACGCTCGCCACCATGAATGATGGCGCTGGTCTGGAACAGAATGCAGACCGAAGAAAACAGCACGAAACCTGCGCTGATCGCCAGTTGCAGACCGCTGATCTTGAAGAACATGCCCGCCAGCGTCGCGCCCAGCAGAACGAAGAAACCAGCGGTGATGAAACCACCGAGGAAGCTCATGTCCTTGCGGGTGATCAGCACATAGGCCGACAAACCACCGAATACCAGTGCGGTCATCGCGAAAGCCGAGCTGACCACTTCAGCGCCGCCTTGCATGCCCAGGTAACGGTTGAGAATCGGGCCCAGCAGGAACCCCATGAAACCGGTCAGGGCAAACGCCGACACCAGGCCCCAGGCCGAGTCACGAAGCTTGTTGGTCAGAAAGAAAAGCCCGTAGAAGCCGATCAGCACCACAAACACGTTCGGGTAGCCGACACGCATCTGCTGAGCGACGAACGCCATCACACCGCTGAATGCGAGCGTAAGGGCGAGTAAGCCGTAAGTGTTGCGCAGGACGCGGCTAACCTCTAGCTGCTCAGCCTGCACGCTGTTATTAACTGCGTAATCCTGTTCGCGCATGGCGACACTCCTGTTGGTTTGAAACGTTCAGTCGCAAAGATCATAACAGACGCTCTGTAACAAGCTACGCAGAGAGTTTGACAGTGTGTTTCATTCAGGTATTATGGCGCCCGCAACGCAATACGGAGGTGTGGCCGAGTGGTTTAAGGCAACGGTCTTGAAAACCGTCGACTGTAACAGGTCCATGAGTTCGAATCCCATCGCCTCCGCCATATTTGTACGTTAGAGCCCTGATTATTCAGGGCTTTGTCGTTTCTGGGGTTTGGTGAAAATCTCGGCGCTCGGCATGTGTTCCAGAACTATTTTGGAAGTGCTCCAGAACTAAGCCCGTTTTTCAGCCCTTCCGCCCCCTCCCTCGACCGCTCCATTTCCCCGTCGTGTAACACGATATTTCATCTGCGAAGCTAAAGCCTCCACGGAGGATTCGCGATGCCAAAATCAGACCTGCTTCCTTCCCTGCAGTTCAATATCAACGAAAACCAACTCGCCCTAGAGTCAGCCATCCTGAGGCTATCTAACCGGGTTGAGCGGAGTGGCTCGGCCAACGCCGTCGACAACTTATGCGGCGCCCTGGACACGATCGACCGGAATGAGGAGTTCATCAAAATGGCGCTTGCGGTGCTGATGGCAGCAGAGTGACGTTCAATGCCAACAGCGCGCCCAGGCGCCTGCAATCACTAGGTGCGGGCAGATGCCAGGTGAGCAGCGACAGCAGCACACTTACCGGCAGTAGGATTAAGAGTAACGTCGTGATGGGCCGATCCGGTGGCAACCATTCCGAAGCCACCAGATACGTCGCCCCCCCTCAAAAAAATCATCAGCGCAAGAGCCGTCACACCACATCGTGCTAAGTATTCATCGCGGTCCTTTACACGGGATGCCTTCGATCAAGAAGCAGCGATGCGATGGCCTGGCCGGAAGCCATGCACTCCGGCCGACCAGACCACCGACAGGCCCAGCAACGCCAACACGGCCAATGCCCACGGAAAAGACGCAGGCCCGAGACGCTCTAGCAAGACACCGCCCACCGCGCCGCCACCGGCCACAGCCAGGTTGAAGACCGTCACCAGCATGGATTGCGCCACATCGGCCCCCTCGCCAGCCGTATCAGCCAGAGCGGTTTGTAGCAACGTCGGTGCACCGCCAAAGGTCAGACCCCATGTCGCAACGCCCAGTAGCACCACCAGCGCCGAGCCGCCCGAGAAACCCAACATCAGTGCCGCTACGGTGAACACGGCCAGACTCAGCAAGGTCAGTGTGCGCAGCCAGCGATCCACCAGCACGCCGGTGATCCAGATTCCCATAATGGAGGCCACACCGAACAACGCCAGCACGGCGTCCACCCGATGCCCAAGCCCCACCGACGCCAGGAAGGGCGCGATGTAAGTGTAGAGAACGTTGTGCGCCAATATCCACGCGAATAGCGCGAGCAGTACCGGACGGATGCCGGGCATCAGGAAGATGCGTCGGATCGGCACGCGCTGCCTGGCGGACTGTCCTGCGAAGTCCGGCACCGCCAACCGCACCCAGGCAAATAGCAGTAGCGACAACGCCGACATGATCCAAAACACGCCTCGCCAATCGAACAAGGTGCCCAGCCACGTTCCCAACGGCACGCCGATGGCCAAGGCAATGGGCTGGCCAACGCCCGCTATTGCCAGTGCTCGTCCCTGCAGGTGCTGGGGCACCATGCGCCGTGCATATCCGGCCAGCAGCCCCCATATCACGCCGGCCGCCATACCAGCGACGAAGCGCGCTGCCAGGATTAGCTCATAGTGGGCGGACAAAGCCGTGACGGAATTGAAGACCAGCAGACCGCCAATGGCCAGCAGTAGCAACGGCCTGCGGCTCCAACTGCGTGTGGCGGCGATGATCGGGATTGCGGCCAGTACCGCCCCCAGTGCATACAGGGTCACTAACTGGCCCGCCAAGGCTTCGGAGACACCCAGGCCCTCGCCAATCTGCGGCAACAGACCGGCTGGCATAGTCTCGGTCATGATGGCAAGGAAACCCGCCATCGTGAACGCCAGCAGCTTCCAGACAGGTAGCCCTACAGCGATTGCCTCATGAACGGTTACGGGAGTTTCTTGATTTCGGATGCTCATACGGTGTTCTCCTTATGTATATCAGGCGAGATAGGACGCGGCCATGTCCTTGGCGCCGTGCCCAGCTTCCAGCGCACGCTCGAAGCGGCAAAGACCGGCCTGCGCCCCATCCATCCGCACACCGACTTGGGCGGCTGCCTCGACCACCAATCTCGCGTCCTTCACTGCATTGACGATGGAGAAACTAGCGGTGTATTCCTCGGCCAGGATGGTGGCGGCCTTGGCCTGGAAATAGCTGCTGTCCATCGGACCGCCCGTGACCACATCCACCACCAACGCCGGATCGACGCCCAGCCCTTTGGCAAGCGCGAGGCTCTCTGCGAGCCCGTGGGTCAGCGCAAAGGCCCAGTTGTTGAGGGCGAGCTTCAAGCGGCTGCTAGCGCTCGCGTGCTCGGACACCCACAAGGTGCGTTTGCCGATAGCATCAAAGACTGGCTGAACGACTTCGCGCTGCTCGACCGGACCAGACGCCAGAATGATCAGTTGCGCTAGTTCGGCTGGCTGGCGAGTGCCTTGCACCGGAGCGTCATAGAACACCAATCCATACTGCTCGGCCAACGAGGAAAGCGTCTCGATGGCCTCGATACCAACGGTGCTCAATTGCAGCCAGACGGCGGCCTTGTTCAAGGCCGGTGCCGCTGCCTGTATGGCTTCCTGAACGCAGCGACCATCCTTAAGTACAGTCACGATGATGTCGGCCCCCCTTACAGCATCGGCCGGGCTGTCGAATGCCAGGATTCCGTCATCCACCAAAGCCTGTGCCTTGGCGGCGGTGCGATTCCAGGCATGCACGGTGAACCCCCGCTTGCGCATATTGCGCGCTACGGGAGCGCCGATCAGGCCAGTGCCGAGGATAGCGATGGTGGTTTTCTGGTTAATGCTCACATGAACTCCTTTTGATAGCGGATGAAGACCCCCTAACTGGAATGATCATTCCAATTTAGATCAAACAAAACCCGCCATCCCTGTGCACTCCGATGCACCAGGATGGCGGGTGGGTGGTTATAGCGTATTGAGCGCCACGTCGATCACATCCAGTAGGCACTGGCGACGCTGCCGCGCAGGGCTGCCCTTGCCCAGTACACGCATCCCCTGCATGGTGTTGACAAAGAAACGGGCCAGCGCACGCGGGTTCTTCTCGGCAGCAATCTCGCCTGATTGCTGCCCCCGGATGATCAGTTTCTCCAGCGCCTTCAGAAGGCGCTGGAAGTTATGGGCCACCAGTTCGGCCACTGACTCGTCATGACCCGCCAGCTCCAGCGTCGCATTGGCAACTAGGCAGCCGCGGCGCTGTGGATCGCCCAGTTCGTCCTCCACAATGCGCATCAGAAGTTGCTGGATCACATCTTTTGTCGAACCGGGGCCGGCCATCAGTTCCACATTGGCCGTAGTTATTGCCTGGTATCGGCGCAGCGCCTGTTGATAGAGCCCCTGCTTGCTCTCAAACGTGCTGTAGAGACTGCTGCGCGACAGCCCCGTGCCTTCGACCAGATCCTGCACAGAGGTCGCAGCATAGCCGCGCTCCCAGAAAACGCGCATGGCGGCATCGGCGATTTCGTCGGGTTCAAATTCCTTGGTGCGCATGCTAATCCATACAATTGGAATGATCGTTCCCAATAATTTACGATGTGCTTTCTGGAGCGTCAACAACAATCGGATCGTCCATCGATATGCCATGAAACATGGCCGGCGCAAGTCAGCGGTGCGCTCCGCCATGATCAACGCTCTCAGAGCCGGTACCGGTTTTTCACGGAGATGAGCAGTTCCAGACTCAGCTAAGCTGAAACCTCCACTGGAGGACTTTGCCAATGTGCGGAAGACTTTCCCAGTACAGAGGAATCCACGACTTCGTTGCGGCGCTGAGCATGCCTAACGCCCTGGTCAACACCCTAGGCGATCAGGCCTCGAGCGGTACAACGTCGCGCCATCGACTCAGGTCGCCCTGTTCCATCTCGAAGGCGACACTCTGCACGCTGACCGGGTGCGCTGGGGGTGAGGCCCGCACTGGGCGAAGGATCGCGCCGCGCCGATCAATGTCAGGGTTGAGAAAGTCGCGCACGGATCATTCTTTCGGGCGACCTGGCCAAACGCGCCATCACACCCATCGACAACTGGTTTGAGTGGGTCGACGAAGGCTGACCGAAGAAGCAACCCTATTTGATCCGGCACCGGGACGGTTCACCGATATTGTGTGCCTCCATCGGCCAGTTTCCCGATAGCGATGAAGGCCCTGGGGAGCACGACGGCTTTGTGATCATCACCGCCGACAGCGCCGGCGGCATGGTCGACATTCATGACCGGCGACCGTTGGTGCTTGCGCCGGAACTGGCACGGGATTGGCTCGACCCGGCCACACCCAAGGAACGCGCCGAGCATATGATGATTCAACAGGGAGAGCCGCCTGAGGACTTCGAATGGTTCAAGGTCAGCGCAGCGATTGGCAATGTGCGCAACCAAGGCGCGAGCCTGACCAGACACCCGCACCTAGACACTCCACATCCCCGAGTCCTGTCGGGTGCCGCCGAAGTTCCTCAGCATGGATGATATAGTAGGCGGTCTGCTCGAAGTGTGGCTCGCCTCACATGCAGCGTATCAATGAACGACGCCCTGATTTTCGCTGCCCTGCCTGCTGGAGCGCGGTAAGCTTGCTCCATGGCACGTTGCTGTCTCGGTTGGGTCATCCGGAGCACTGGTTGGGTTTTGCCGTCCCACCCAAGCATTCACGGAGGCGGAACGCAGTGTCTTAAACCCCTTCAGAGTCTCCCGAATTAACCCGAAAATTTTGGAATGGAATCAAATTTATGGTTGCTGTACGAGTGATATGGGGTTTGTATTTTTTTGTTTTTTGCATTTTTTCCAGCCACGCATCTGCTGGAAATAATAATGCTGACGAGTATCCGATTCCCTTTGAGCTGAATCGAAGCTGGGGGGCTAAAGATAAGAATGGTGTGATTGTGATTCCACCAATCTACAAAAATGTATTGCTATTTAAGGGAGGTATAAGCATTGCAAGAATAGACAAGAAGATAGGCTATATCGATCAGAACGGGGGAATCGCTATACCCTTCGAGTATGATAAAGGTTTGAATTTCAATCATGGACTTGTTGGTGTTTGCACTGAAGGCAAGTGCGGATATCTAGACGCAAAGGGAAATATAGTTATCTCTCTTCTGTATAAAGAGATAGACTACTTCAGAGACGAGCACGGAGGCCTTGCGATAGTAAAGGGAGAACATGGCTGGGGAGTTATTGATACTGCAGGGCGCAACATAATTGAGCCAGTACTTAGGACCAAACCATCTATTTCCGAAGGGGTTATAATTGCCTTTAAAGGCGCACGCGACGGCATGATATACGACATGAAAGGCAATCAGTTAACGCCGTTAAATTATGATCAAATTGCTTATAATGTGTGGGCCGGAAAATACCTCAATGATAATCTTTTCACAGTGGCAATCGATGGTAAATGGGGGTTCATTGATAAAGCTGGCAAGGTCATAATCCCTATGCGCTATGACAAGCGCGCTTTTTTCTTTGAAGGTTATGCCGAATTAGTTCGAGACGGGAAGGTCTACCGCGTAGACAAGCAAGGGACGGAGGAGCTAATTGGTGATTGGCAGCAAGCAACTCCATAAGTGCTGCGACCTGCGGTTGAGGCCTTTGGTATCACCACCCAACCCGCCCACTTGCAACCATTTCGTTGCCAGCGCCGGTGACATCAAGTTCAAGAAAGAGTGACTCCATGGGCTACGCAATATCACCGCAAACTGGGGCTCAGCGGCACATGACTGGAAAAGCGCGATGAATCAATTTGCGATTCTGTACGGAGATCGATTTATCAGGCCGACCTGGTAAAAGCACGGCCTGCCTGACGGCAGGCCGTTACCGGCCCGCACACAAAATATCTGACAGTCCCCTGGACATGGCAACGCCCTCACCTCAAGCGATACCCCCGGCGTCCTGCCGACCGGGCATCGCGCAATACAACTCACCCCTTCGGAAAATACTCTGGATTCAAGCATGACACGCATACTCTATCCACGGCCTCGCCGTTTACCCAGTAGTAGCCATTCAACGTGGCCTCAACAACCCAGCCGGCTGCGGTGTACGCTTTTATCGACGCAATATTTCCCGAGAGCATCCCTCCCTGAAGACGTCGGATATCGAATCTTGAAAAGGCGATTTCATTAGCTAAGGCGATGGCTTTTTTAGCAACCCCCTGACCAATAAACTTTCGATTCCCGATCAAACACACAAGGTCTGAAGTCTTATTTTTCAGGTCCATTGGACCTATTTTCACGTTCCCTATCTTTTCTCCACTATCACTCTCAATCAGAAAATAAGCCCACAGGCCTGACTCGACTCCTTTTCTGTAATCTTCCGTGATCATCTGTTTCGTGAATACACGGCCGGACCCAGTAAAGTAATTCAAATGCCCGTCATCATTGTTGAACCAAGACAGATACTGATCGTCAATGTCGCCAAGCTCAAGCTCGCGCAGCGTTATCCCTATGCTCATACCGCTCCTTAAATGCTGAGTAATTTTGTGACAGAAGGCTCTATCTATTGAGCAAGATTACAAAACTGCATGTCGCTACAATACTGTCTATTTTTGGTGTTCTGTCGACCCAACACAACCCCCTGCGCTGGGGCAAGTCGGGCGCGCGCTCCTTCATGAACCACACTGCCGGCGCCGGTAGCGGTTGGCACTGCGCAACCACTGGCTGAATCCGCTGCGTCGATGAGGACTGACACACACCGAGGCATTCACAGCAACGCCCTGCGCAGCCCTTCCTCGAACACGGCATCCGGATAGGGACTCCCGCTGTTTTCGTGAACAATGATCCCAAGCATCACCGCGCGCAGGGTCGCCGGGTTCTTGATATCGATCACATCGTTCGGCTGCACGCCCATCGAGCCAGCACCTGCACAACCAGCACCAACGCCCTCCCCGATGAAAGCCGCTCCAGCAGTTGCCGCAATTGCGAAGCCCGCAGCGACAGCCATGCGCTCGGACCGACTCTGTCATACCAGGCAATCGAGAGTCCGCGCCACAAAGTGCAGATAATCGAAAACGTGGCGCGAATGTTTCGGAATAAGAGCCTGGCAGAGCTGAAGCGCGACCCTGGTGACGAGATCGTTGAGCCAGCATAGCCAGAGTCACACCACATCAAAATCAATAAGCCCTGTATCAATCACCCATTTATCACCAAGGCGAGCTGAACTCACTCGACAGCCCTGGTGGGCTCCCTTGAGACATTCGGCGACTTTTCGTACAGACCCTAATTTACACAACAGGACTTATGTAACCCGACAATACGCCGATACCATGCAGCGGCACGGAAGCACCGAAGCAACACTTACTTCATAGAAGGCAGGAACCTGAACAATGTTTGAACACATCTGGCGCAGCATCCATTCCCCGAACTACTTCCCCAATGTACTGGAGTGGATGATCAATATTCTCCTCAACCCGTTCATGGTGATTATGTGCCTGATGGTCGGAGCGCTGGCCGGTAAATGGTGGAGAGCCGTCCCCTACGGCAGCCTGATTTGTTATGTGGTGTTCCTGAGCCGGTCGTCATTCTATCGGTGGGGAAGCATTTTCCCCGAAGCCGGCCTGCCTGCGCTGTTCATTGATGGCGCACTGCTGGCCCTCCTCGGCTTCTATTTGAAAGGCGTACTCAGAACCCGCTCAGAAGCAAAACCCGAAGGCCATTGGTTGCGCTGGCTTTATCAAAGCCTGAAGGTCGTCATGCTGACAGTTATGGTGATGTTCTGGGCGCTCGTCGTGCTGTTTGTCGTGACCTTCACCGTCTCGGTCGCTACCCAACCATCATTGGTGCACTGACCCACCTTCTGCTTGCCAGGGTCTGTACGAAAAGTCGCCGAGTGGCGATCAGGTAGTTCTCGTACAGAGCCTAATATCCCGATCAGACAATTCGGGATCAAGGATCGCCGGAAACAGTGCCCGGATGTGATGTTCACTCAGCCACTTGTCGCTGGTCTTATTGAAGCAGATGCTTCTGCCCGGGCGGCGCAGCTCAACGCAATACTCAAGCTCATCCGCAATTTCGAAAACCTTTTTCACAAACTCATCAACATTCATGGCCGACACTTCATTGGTGCGTCAGCAGAGTGTAGGACTCCCCCGTACCCACAGAAAACCTATAGACCTCGCTCAGCAACCATCCACGCCCCCTGCTCCCGGCCCGCTACCTGCGCCAGCCCGCGGTCAGCGTAAGTCTGGTCACCGGCCACAACCGGAATCACCACCTCATCAACGCGCTTCACCTCGACATTGATCCGCCAGACCTCCTGGCCGCTCTCCAGTGTTTCGCACTCCATGTAGTTCCAGAGCCGAAATCCTTCGTGCTCGTCATAAATATCATGCTTGGTCATGTGGTGATCTCTTTAAGGTGACCGCATCGTAGCACTCCACTGTCGGGGCATGGCCCGGCATAGGACGTCCCATGCCCACAGGAAACCGAAAGCTTGATATCCGCAGCATCTTTACCGATTCGTTGTCGCGACCGTAACCCAGCTGGTACCACCAGCGAATGAGTCCGCCCCTTTATTCTCGAACAAGCCAGACGACGCCCGTAAACATCTACAACTCAAATATTAATCCCCAGCAACTACTAATGTGTGCTGAGTACCCCATTTCAAAAAATATTGTAGATCGCACGTCTCAATAACTCCGAACCAAGGATCATAATAATCAATTGTACTAGCAGCAGCATCATAGCCAAGCACCACTACATAGTGCTGCTTAACAAAAACCAAAAAACCTGAATACTGACCTGCATACTGCAAAATCGGCTCCAGCTTTTTATAGGCCTTAATCTCGCGCACGCCATGTACAAGTCCGCTCTCCTTTGAAAAATGAAACTTATTATAATATTCAGCAAGACTATACAACTGATCAAAGGTAATACCATCATAAACCCACTCAGGATAGAAACCAATCACAGCCTGTTCCGAAACCTGCACACCATTTAGTCTCATCAATACCGAAAAACTCGCAGCCCAACAACTATGACTAACCTTCTGTATTTCAATTTTTGGAAAAACAGTAAAGAATTTTTCTCGAGTTACGCCTTCATATGACATATAAATTCCCTTTCTATTAGAAAGCCCATCAAACAAGCCCGAAACGTAGAACTGGCTACCCATCTATTCATTTGTAGTTGATGGGCACATTTTTTGCCAAGACCCTGCTCGTTGTTGACAGTGCGAATGAGGCTGTAACCGATCATCAGGTTGATCATTCGGCTGCAGCGCTACCACTGAATCCCCCCCTTCAAAGTCAGCCGCTATAGCGGTAAAGGAACAGTCATGCCTGAAGAAACTGTTTTGCCTGTCGCCCCGGTCGGCATCGATCCTGCGGAGTTTGTGAATTCGGATTTTCATTTCTTAAATACCCCGATAGCAGAGTCGAAGGCGGTCAGTGGGGCGGTTGATTGGTAGGACCAATGTCCTGGGGGATGTTGAGGTCTCGACCTACCGGTGCTGAAACCTCAACGACACTGAAAACCGGACTGAATACCCAGTTTTAAATCCAGCGTCGGAACAGCACGCTGGCGTTGACCCCGCCGAAACCGAAGCCATTGGACAGTGCATATTCCAGGGGCAGGTGCTGGGCCCGGCCGCGAATCAGGTTTAGGCCTTCGGCAGCGGTATCCGGGGCTTCCAGATTGAGTGTCGCCGGGACCACCTGATCGCGCAGCGCAAGTACGGTGAAGATCGCCTCGATCCCCCCCGCAGCACCCAACAGGTGGCCAGTGGCGGATTTGGTCGAACTGATCGCAAGGCCGCTGTCTGTGCCGAACAGGGCTTTGATTGCCGCCAACTCGCCTTTATCGCCCACCGGGGTCGAGGTGGCGTGAGCATTCAAGTGCTGAACCTGGGATGCTTCCACGCCGGCTTGGCGCAACGCCTGCTGCATGGCCCGGCGGGCGCCGTCACCATCTTCCGGCCCGGCAGTCATGTGGTACGCGTCGGCGCTGGTGCCATAACCCACCAGTTCAGCGATGGGCCTGGCGCCGCGCGCCAGGGCATGTTGCAACTCTTCGATGACCAGTAGGCCGGCGCCCTCGCCCATGACGAAACCGTCGCGGGCCTGATCGAAGGGGCGCGAGGCGCGTTCCGGGGTGTCGTTGTAATCGCTCGACAGGGCGCGTGCGGCAGCGAAGCCAGCCAGGCTGACCCGGTGAATGGCCGCTTCCGCCCCGCCACAGAGCGCTACGTCAATTTCCCCTGCACGAATCATCCGCGCAGCGTCGCCGATGGCCTGGACGCCCGCCGCACACGCCGTCACTGGAGCCCCCAGCGGCCCCTTGAAGCCATGACTGATTGAGACATGACCGGCGGCCATATTGCTTAGAAATGATGGAATGGTGAAGGGTGACAAGCGTCGCGGCCCCTTGCTGTCAGTCGTCCGCACAGCTTCGGCAATCGCCGGAAATCCGCCCACGCCCGAAGCGATGATGGTGGCGGTGCGCTCCTGCGCCTCTGGGGTTTGCGGCGCCCAGCCGGCCTGTGCCAACGCTTCATGGGCCGCTGCCAGGGCGAACAGAATGAAGCGGTCCATCTTGCGCTGTTCTTTTGGTGCCAGCAGTAGATCCGGATCGAAGCCGGCCTCAGGGTCTTGGATGCGGTCGGGAACCTGGCCGCCGATGCTGATAGACAGATCGCCGATTAGCTCCGGCGGCAACTGGCGGATCCCCGACTGCCCGGCAAGAAGGCGTTGCCATATCTGCTCGACTCCGCAGCCAAGTGGGGTCAGTGCGCCCATGCCTGTGACGACGATACGTTTGTTCATGTTGGTCTAGCTCCTTCTGCATATTGGGGGGTAGCGACATATGGACGTCACTATCATTATGAAAGTAACATACCGGACCAACAAATGTTTGAACCCCCCCGTAAGGAACTGCCATGCAGCGCAAGACCCTCATCCATGCCGAATGTCCGATTGCCCGCAGCCTGGAAAGGGTTGGCGAGTGGTGGAGCATTTTGATCATGCGCGATGCCCTGCATGGCCTGAGACGCTTTGAGGAGTTTTCCCGAAGCCTGGATATTGCCCCGAACATGCTCACCAGACGCTTGAACTCGCTGGTGGAGGCGGGTCTGCTCGAGCGTCAGCCTTACAGTCAGCGCCCGTTGCGCTACCAATACGTGCCGACTGCCAAGGGCGAAGATTTCCGCGTGGTGCTCATGGCCTTTGTGGCCTGGGGCAATCGCCATTACGCTCCAGAAGGGGAAAGCGTGCAGATTGTCGAGCGGAAGACTGGGCGGCCGGTGCTGCCGATGATGGCGGATATCACCGATGGCCATCTTGTGCCCTTGGACCAGTGCAGCGTACAGGCCGGACCAGCCGCCAGCGCGGGCATGCGTCAGCGGCTGGGATCCATGGCTGACCCGGATGAGCCTTGCCAGGTCGATTGAGGAGCAGTACAGCGGATGAGCGCGGCACTTTAGGACTGCCAGCGGTTATTCGCCTTGTAACTCACTATTCATGGCACGTCCAAAGCGATCGACCAGCATACCGAAGCACGCGACCCAGACGATCGCTTGCAGCGGCAGTTGAATGTTGCCCCCATCCGTCAGCGCGGCGAAGATCTGCTTGGCTTCAGCGATGCTGGTCACGTTGAGGGACACGGAGCAGCCGCTGATGCCGTTGTCGGGGCGTTCCGGAGTGGTGTCCAAGCCGAAGATGGTCTGGTCGCCGGCCAACAGGCGGGTGTAGATGATGCGGTCGTGGTAATCCACCAGCACGTCATCGAGGGCAGGGCTTTCGCCGAAGTTCATCATGACTTCGATCTAGCCTGGCAGGCATTGGGCATAGAAGTTGAAGGCGGCTTTGCATTCGCCATTGAAAATCGGCGAAGAACATTTGTTTCATCGAGGCGCAGTCGTTCGGTTCGTGTGAGGCGGGTATTTCACCAAATCTGAAAGTCTTTTTCAGAGTTTCCCTAACGGACGTTTCAATAAAAAAAAGCGCAAAAAAAACGCTACTCATTGAGTGGTGTTTTTCTGTATTTGGAGCGGGAAACGAGACTGAAACCCGCGCTCTTTCTCCTTGAAAGCGTTGAGATTTTTCTAGCGTCAGCGCTTTCGATGTACTGGATGATGTACATATTAGGTGAGGCTGGAAAGACCCTATGCTTTACAAATCATTCAGAGGCATTCGTAGCGCCCGTCATCTCTCACACCGACATGCTCTGGAAGTCTTTTTTGCGTGTTCAGTTTTCGAATGTCCGCATTCGGCTCGAGTGCTCTTCCTAGAAATAGCGAAGCGAACGGAGGCCTGACTGACCATACACCGCGCTGGTTAATGCAAGACCGTCACTATTCGGCCGATTTAGGCCTACTGGTACAGCCCCCCTTGTCCTTGCGTGTCAGCCGAACTGTCGGTGCCCGCGGGGAAAATACTGCCGTAGCAGGCCATGAGTCTTCAACTTTGTCCCACGTTGCGGTCGCGCCAAAGGAATAGGCCGGCGGCTCGCAAGCGAACCGTCGGCCCGCGGCCCGCGGCCTGCCGTCACGAAGTGCGGCGGGCCGTTTTTGGTGCGTGTACCTGATCGCTACCGATTACGACGCCTGCACGACGCTGTACTGTGACGACAGGTAGCGCCGGATATCGTCGGGCGCGTTGATGAAGCGCGTGCCGTTGTACTCCTGAACCGCAACGGACACGTCCTTTGGCTCCCGCCCTTTGCCGAGCACGATCACCGGCGCAGACTGATGCCCTTCTTTCATGGAGGAAAAGATGGGACTTACCGACTTTACGCCTAACACCCAAGACCTCATCGCGGTCGACATACGCACCCTTGGTGTGATCGACAAGATCAAGGCTGGCGACATCCCCGGAGCCATGCCGAAGGCGGCAACGAGGTGGGCGGCACTTCCCGAAGGGCCTGGCAAAGCGAATCATTACCCGCCGCAACCGTATGTCGAATGTTCAAAATTTTTGGCGAACTACAAATCGGCTGAAGGGAGTGTTAAATGAAGCTTTCGATCCTCGCGCTCATCGCCCTCTATTGCATTGGCACCAATGCAGCGTTTGCGGATGGCTCGCAGGCGACAAACGACAGGCGCGGGCCGGCAGGCATCGCCGTCGGTGAGTCCTTGGTCGCGGCCAAGGCCAAGCTCATCAAACAAGGATGGACGCCGACACGGATACATACCGCCGACGGCTATGAATATAGTGGCGTGGAGCGTGAGCTGGCTGCGCACAAGTACTATGAGGTCGATGTCTGCTCTTTTGATAGCTCGCGTTGCATCTTGTTCTACACAAAGAACGGCGTTTGCCTGCGCGTAGACACTATCGGCGAGCAATTCAATGACATGACGGTTACGCGATGGGCCGATGAGTGTCCTGACGCACCTCCAAAACCAAGTAAGCGCGGCGCGGGCTAGCGACCGACCATTGCCGAAAATTGCGGTCATTGCACTTCCGTGTGATCCCCTCCTCACAGACGCCTGGCACGCAGCCAGAGCGATCAGTCCTCGGTCGCCGTCGTCGGTGATGCCGATAATTCGTCGAGCATGCGCCGGGGCAAGTCGGGCGTGCGCTCTTCCATGAGCCAATCGGGTGTTTGTGCAGGCTGGGGCGTGTAACTCAGGAGGTTCTAGCCCACTCAAGCTCCCATCAAAACCCCACATTGGCCCACCCTCCCAAATGCGCGCACTGCTTCGGCAGTATGTTGGACGGCCTCATAGAGCGCCCGAAAACGATCGTCTAAACTCAGGGTTGAACTTGAGGGTTCAGCCATGTGCGGACGACTTTCGCAATACAAGGGTATCCACGACTTCGTGGCGGCGCTGAGCATGCCCAATGCTCTGGTCAACACCGTTGGCGACCAGCCGCTCGAGCAATACAACGTCGCCCCCACAACAAGGGTCGCCCTCTTTCACCAGGAGGGCGACACGCTGTACGCCGACCTGGTCAGGTGGTGTTGGCGACCGCATTGGGCAACCGATCAGCCAGCGAAACCGAACGGCAGAGTCGAAAAGGTAGCGCATAGCCCATTCTACCGGGCGATCTGGCCACACCGAGCAATCACCCCCATCAACAACTGGTTTGAGTGGGTCGATGAGGGCGGGCCAAAGAAGCAACCCTATTTGATCCGGCATCGGGACGGCTCACCGATCCTGTGCGCTGCTATCGGCCAGTTTCCGAGCGGCGACCACGCGCCCAGCGAGTATGACGGCTTCGTGATCATCACTGCCGATTCGGCAGGCGGCATAGTGGACATCCACGATCAACGCCCGGTAACACTGGCGCCCGAGGTGGCACGGGAATGGCTCGACCCGACCACCCCCAAGGAGCGCGCCGAGCATATGATGATTCAACAGGGAGAGCCGTCCGAGGCCTTCGAATGGTTCAAGGTCAGCGCAGCCATTGGTAATGTGCGCAACCAAGGCGCGAGTCTGATCAAACCGGTCTGAATTGCTATTTGTCCCGCTGAGCCCTGCAATTCACGTAGGCATCACTCCCCCGGCTTGGCACCATACGATTGGCAAACGGCGTCATCCGTAGCGTTTTTCTCCACCATGGCGGCAGACAGATTTTTTAAACATTACGATAAGCTCATGGAGAGACCATTGCATTACAGCAATGGGACTATCTGGTTTCACACACAAGAGCTTTGGCGGATCGCTTAAATGAAACCACACCTTGTAGCTTGCATTTTGCTCTGTTGCGTTAGCTTTTTTGCGAACGCAACAGATGTTCCGATTAAAAAAGGAATGTCATTCTTAAATGCACGAAAAGCATTGATTAAACATGGCTGGAAGCCAGGTTTACCGAATGAGATGCAGTCGGTTGGCACTGCAGTAATACTTAAAAACATGGGTATTAGTGAAATCGAAAGATGCACCCAAGGGGTGCAATATTGCGAGTTCAACTACAAGAGAAACAAGGAATGTCTAGGCATCACCACCACTGGCGAAGAAGTAAAAGATCTGATAGTTGATGGCTGGGGCTTCAAGTGCCCCGAGAGGTATTAGAGAGGTTGCGCAACCACTCTTGACCCTGTCTAGTCCTGAAACAGGTATCGCGATCGTGCATCAGCGTCCAGACCTCTCTGCACAAACCAGGACAACGGCAGTGTCAGCAACAGGGTGGCAGCCAACATGATCACCGCAACGGGAACACCGGTGACGTCACCGAGGCTGCCAAACAACACCGGCGCCAGCGCACCACCCCCAATGGTGCCGGTGTAAAACACCGCGAACGCCTGCTCGCGTTTACCCGGCCCCGCCAGATCCGGCACGGCGCCATACAGCACCGACGACGTGCCGTTCAGCGCCAGCCCCAGCAGCGGCAACATCACCATCAGGCCGAAAAACGGCAGATACACCGCCATGACGATCAACACCGCCGTGGTGAACTCGGTTAGCCACACCGTCTTCACCATACCGATGCGTGCCCCCAGATAGCCACACAGCAACTTGCCGAACGCGCCCCCCACGAACAACATCGTCAACGCCAGGCCGATGCCTGCCGCCCCGGCGCCCTTGTCTTTCAACAGAAATGGCAAGAAAGTGAGAAACCCCATGCGCACCGCGCTGTCCAGCGTACCGGTCAGGATCAACGCGCGCAGCCCGATGGCAGAACCGTTACCCGTGATCGCCTTGGTCGCTTTGCCGTGCGTGGACAAAGGTTCGGCACGAGCCGGGATCAGCCACCACAGCAGGCCCGCTGCCGCCAACCCGAGCAGACCCAGTAGCGTGACACTGGCGCGCCAACTGATGACTGTCAGCAACAGACCGATCAACCCCGGGATCAACGTTTTGCCGATATCGCCGGAGAAGTTGTACTGCGACAACGCTTGTTTGACACCTCCGCCCGCCTCGTAAGTATCGGTAATCAACGAAGATGCCAGCGGGTGCTGAGTACTGGCGCCCAATCCTCCCAACAGCAGCGCCAACAACAGCACCGTCAACCCGCCAGCCTGCCCCGCCAGCAAATAGGCCAGGCCTGCGAGTGCCGTTCCGCCCACCAGCATGCGCTCTCGTCCCCATCGCTTGGCGGCCCGGCTCGCCAACAGTTGAAAACCGGCCATCATCCCGGCATAGACACCGCGCAACAGGCCGATCTGGGCGTAGCTCATGCCGAACTGCGACTGCCAGATCGGCAACAGCACATAGATAACGTCGGTCAGCCCATCATGTACGGCGTGAGCACCGCAGCCAGCCACCAGGGATCGGCGACGGACTGAAGCATCGGCGGATTGCGGCGCGCGCAGGGAAGATACTTCGTCTTTCAAATCATTCATCGTATTGAGAGGCTGGAGAGTGGGACGTTGATATTCAAGCAGGAAGGCATCAGGAACTGTAGCAGCGCCGCGACGACAATCACCGAGCGCTATGCAGACGCGAACTCATGAGACCTCTCGATTCATTCTCGGAGGTCTTTATAGAATACGCAGCCTGCCGAACACCAATACCGAATTCGGACAGATCAATACCCAAGGAACAGGATGCTTGACCTACGCAAGTTACGTTACTTTTTGACGGTCGCCGAAGAGCTGCACTTCGGCCGCGCAGCGTTGCGCCTGCACCTCGCCCAGCCACCCTTGACCCGACAGATTTCGGCCCTGGAATCCGAGCTGGGCTTTCGCCTGTTCGACCGCACCAGCCGCACGGTGACGCTAACAGCACAAGGCCGGCATTTCCTGCCTTACGCGCGGGCCGTACTGGAACAGGCCAACCTGACCGAAGTCATCGCCGGCAAGCTTGCCGCCGGATCGGCCGGTCAGTTGGCGCTGGGTTACGCCAGTTCGATTGCGCTGTCGGATCTGTTCAGCCAAACCATTCAAGCCTTTGCCCAGCGCTTCCCAGAGGTTCAGCTGACGCTGGTGGAAAGTGCTTCCGGCAGTCTTTATTCGCAAGTCGTCGATGGCCGCATCGATATCGGCATGAGCCGGCTGCAGCCTGAAAGCGGGCAAACCGATGTACAGGTATTGTCTCTCGGGGGAGAACCACTGGTGGCCGCCCTTTCCAGTGACAACCCGCTGGCCAGCCAGGACAAGGTCACCCTGGCCCAGCTCAGTGCGCACCCGTTGATTCTGTTTCCGGCCGATTATGGCTCCGGGCTCAATGAATCCATAGAGCATCTGTACCGACACAACGGTCTGCCAATACGTCCAGGTCCGTCTGGGCGACAGATCACCTCGATCATCGCCTTGGTGGCCGCTGGCCAAGGCGTCGCTCTGGTGCCCCAGTGCACCAAGACCCTGGCCAAAAAGGGGGTGACCTACCGCCCGCTGGCAGACCCCGAAGCCTGCGCGCAACTGCTGATACTCACGCGAACACAAGGACGCACCCTGCTAGTCGAGGCATTCTTGGGCGTGGTCGATGAACTTTTGCAGGGCCGGTAGCACTCCCCTTCATTGAACCCGGCGCCACCTCTCTATCTGCGCACCAAGTATGGCAATCGAACCGACTTGAAAGTTGGCACGCATAAATCCCCCCAATTTTTCCGATACAGAAAGCCCACTACCCAGTTCCCGACTTTCCACTGAACAGGCCTTCCCCGGCCCGTCGCTAGTGGACCAAAAACGCTCAGTCACCCACAGCTAATACTCAACACCGCTCGCTCTGCTCACTAGACTCGTAAAAGCTACGCTTAAACATTGGCCGATCATTGCCCAATGCTGTTGTCCAGCCCGGGGGCGCTTTGCAAGACGCGTAAATGGCGAGGGAATTGAGGAATCCATGACTGACCGCGAGCAACTTCATCGAAATGGCTATGCACTGCTCCGTCGAGCGATCCCGGCCAAGTGGCTGGATGACCTTCGTGCCGTGTTCGATGCGGGCGTGAAGCCGGCGGACCAATGGCCAGTGCCGCGTGGCATGGATTGGCGCCATTCGCTGCTGGACGCTGATTCGAAGATTCAGGCTGTGTGTCGTCTGCCGGAGGTGCTGGCGGTGGTGGGTGAGTTGATCGGAGAACGGTTCTTCCTCTCGCAGGTAGAAGGTCGCGAGCCTCTTGCAGGTGGCGGTCATCAGCAGTTGCACCGCGACTTGTCGGCCCAACGGCCAGGCGACATTGTGAACGTCCTGGCTTATTTCGACGATTATGGTCCCGAGAACGGCGCAACTCGTATCGTCCCTGGCAGCCATCGCCCTGAGCAGGGAGAGCCGCCATTCGACTTCAATGACGAGTCCCGGTCCGTACGGCTTTCAGGCTCCGCAGGTGACATCCTGGTGTTTGACGTTGATCTAGTGCATGCGGCCAGTCTGAACTTAATCGGCGCACGCCGTCGCTCCATCCTGATAAGTTACTTTTCGGAGCCTCTCTATGCGTCACACCTGGAAACGGTGGGCCTGCGAAGTATTCGGATGAAGACGACCGATCGCTTCGATCCCTCGGATTTTGCCTTCGGGGTTACATAGCCTGAGCAGGCTGAGTCAACTGTTGGATACGCGCTCACCCAAAGCGCCCCAACGGGAACATTTTTCCGAAGGAGAAAAAGCTGGAACATCGGCCAGTCATATATTTCATTTGGGTAACATTTCTACTGCATGGAAATAAGCGGGACATACTCCAGCAAAGGACACAAGGCACTCTATGCAGGCCGCGTCATAAGGAATCCAGCGTGCAGGTATTAGCCCTATAGCCTGTCACTGCCGTCAACTCGATGCGGTATAGAACGTCTTAATCCATGGAGTAAACAGTATGAGTCTGTCCAGAAAAATGCTTGTCGGCGTTGCCTTGAGCAGTCTGCTGCTCGGCGGATGCACTTCAAGAGTCACGGAGAAGGAACAGTACTCAGGGTTTCTTCCCGACTACAACAATTTGCAGGAGGTCAGTACACCCAGCGGTGAGAAGGCCATGCGTTGGGTGACCCCGTCCTGGAACCCGAACGCTTATGACACGGTGGCCTTCAAGCGATTGGAACTGTACCCGACACCACAGCCCAATGAACGGGTCAACCGCCAGACGCTGGACCAGTTGCAAACCTACATGACGAACAATGCCAAGAGCGCACTGGGCCAGAAGTACCGTGTGGTACCCAATGTTCCGTCGGCCCCTGCCGGTTCGCGAGTCCTGGTCGTACGCGCTGCGATTACCGGGGTCAGCACGTCCAATGAAGGTATGAAATGGTATGAAGTGGTTCCGGTTGCGGCCGCGATAGGCGCGACTCAGGCGGCCACCGGCCACCGTAATCAAGAGACCGAGTTGTACATTGAGGCCGAGATAATCGACGCAAGTAATGGCCGGACTGTGGCCAAAGTGGTGCGCAAGGTCTTCGGTGAACAATTGAAAAATGCAAGCCAGCCGGTTACCGCTAACGATTTCAAAGCGGCAATCAAAAAACTGGACGGCGATATACAAGCATTCATCGAATAGCAATGAAGTGTCAGTCAGCTTCCGTGGATGACTGTGCTTCTTATCTCAGCCCCCGCAGGAAAAGCTTGGTGCCGTCCAATCTGACGGCGCCAGCCACTCGGGCGCCCGCCTACGTCTATGCAGCTACGCTACACAGGAGCAGCAAGCGGCAGAGCACATTGACACCCGGACTATAAAAACTGCCCTTGCGGCAAGGCGAGATTTATAACCCCGTGCGTAAATGTCGATGCGTTCGCGATTGCCTTCTGCGAAAACAGCCGCAACATGACAACTTTGCCCAACGTATCGCTGCGTAAAGCCTCTTCATCCTGGTTGCCGATCAGGACGATATTGGGCGCTACAGACCAGCCGCCAGCCTGCGCATAGAAACGAGCGAGCGGCGGATCACACGTGAAGACGCCGATATCAAGATTACTGCGCTCCATACAACGAGTCGCCGCGGCGACGGTATTCAACCCAAGGCCTCGCCCCTGACAATCTGGATCGGTCATGACGCAACTCAGCCCGGCGATTTCAAATGTGTCACCCGCATGTTCAATCGCTTTCATTACGACCGCGGCATAACTGACGACCCTGTCGTGCGCGCAGGTATAGAACGAGAATGCATCGAACACCGGATCGTGCAGCGGTATCGCCGTATTGATTTCATCTTCTCCCGTCTCCGGATAGACACGGTTTTGCAGCAAAGCAAACTCTCGTTTCAAAGCCGAAGAGGCCCGAATGTAGGCTATCGCGTCAACAGCCCAAGGCTCTATTGGCTTACGGTGGATCATTGTTATCCCTTCTCCTGAAATGACATGCCTGATCTAAACCTCGCCCCTCATAGGTACGCAGGCACCCAGCGCATAGTGTTTCCAGACTCCTCACACCGTCGGTCTGAAGCCTGAGAACTATAAACGAATGCCGTGCGTCTTAATTCATGCAAACCCACTCACATCGATGGACGCCATCATGCATTTAAAGAAGACGAATTTCGTAGCTTTGATGACATGCGTAATGATGCTGGCTGCAGCGCCCTTACTCCCAATGTCCTCCGCCTATGCAAAAAGTGGTGGCGGCGGAAACAGTGCAGGTCACGGCAGCAGTAGCGGTGCCGGCGGCCAGGGAGTAGGTCATTCTGCTGACGCTGACAGCAATGGCCGTAGCGAAGGCCATACTGCTGACGCTGATAGCACTGGCCGTAGCGAAGGTCTGGATAGCGATCATGACGGTAAAGCAATCAGGGATCATGGAATCAGTGGCAAGCACACCGGGAGTATTCGCCATGACAGCAAAGGTCATGGTTCGGCGACTTCAGGGATCGCACACTCCAAAACTACACACGGACTTACAAAGGCCACTGCGATCTCGACCACCACACCTGGCGATCACAATGAAAAGGGGCTGAGTAACGCTGCTACTTCGAGCACCAAACATTCGAGCACCAAACAAGATCAGGATAAGGATCAGTAGACCCGATCTTTACATCTTCATGCTCCAGTATGATGCAGAGAGCCCGCCGGTTGCGGGCTTTCTCATTCCACCTCAGCCGACCTTGAACATCTTAACCAGCCTCTTGGCTCGCCTGCGTTTCACGACCTCTTTCAGCCTCTTGAACCAACGCGTTCAAGAGTTCTTCGGTATGGTTTATCGATTCACGTATCTCGTCAAACGCCTCATCCAGAGCTTTTTCGATCTCGAGTGCAGGAGATCCACGTAATGTCTCCTGTATTTCAAGCTCGTCTTGCTTGAATTGCGAAAGGTTGGCGCGCAAGCCCTCTAATCGAAGAGATATCTGTGAGATATGGTGTCGGCGGCGCTGAACCATGATGCTTCTCCTGTTGAGCTCCCATACCTGTTTAGAACGCTGTCTGCAAAGAGATGTTCGCATTTCCTGACCAAAGGATTCGGTCTCGGTAAAAGTCCTTTAGAGAGAACTCTACGACACCATTCGTCGCCTATTAAAACGTGGTGCAGGATACGGCTCAAGGATTGCTAAGTACGCCCGTAGCGGCCCCAGGACGACATAATTCTGACGCGGCAGCAATCAACATTAACGCTTAAGGACTCCAGCGATACGCCTGGTCAGTCACCGGAGATGTAACGTGTCAACTCTCAATGAAATCGCAGCGAACCACGCGAGAATGGCTAAGGCAAACGAAGAAGAGTCGACCGGGCTGAGTGAGCGACACCTTCAAATAGTGGGCAGCTTTGAAATCGCCACCATCGATGCACAACAGCACATTCCACTGCACCTGATCGCCGGGGTGCAGGACAACCACTTCGAACAGGCAACTGGCTACTTGCTCTGACAGCGTTTGATCTCAATACCGGGTTGGTTCGTCATCGGCTTGTCGCAGGCCACGCAGAAAAATTGATATTTTGAACGGTGTGCGAGCAAAACGTACGGTGAGCTGATCGGGATATCCGGGAGGGTGTCATGGCCGCTGTCAGCGATACGCTGAAGCTGTTTCTCGCGGGCGACGTCATGACCGCCCGCGGCATCGATTCGGTACTGCCGCATCCTGGCGATCCGCGGCTTTACGAAGCTTACGTCAAGCATGCCGGCGATTACGTCCGGCTGGCAGAAAGGCTCAATGGCCCGATTCCCCGTCCGGTCGATTTCGCCTATGTCTGGGGCACTGCGCTGGATGAGTTCGAACTTCGCCAGCCACACGCACGCATCATCAATCTGGAAACTGCGGTGTCCCGCCGCGGACGACCGGAGCCAAAAGGCATCAATTACCGCATGAGCCCGGAGAACTTCCCGGTCATCAGAGCAGCCGGCATCGACTGCTGCATGCTGGCCAACAACCATGTGCTGGACTGGGGAGAAACCGGTCTGACCGATACGCTAGGCACCCTGTCGAGCAACAGTATGTGCAGCGCCGGCGCCGGGCGTAACCGGCAAACTGCCGAAGCGCCTGCCGTGCTGCCGCAGCCTGGCGGAGGGCGTTTGCTGGTGTTTGGCCTCGGCGCCCCCGACTGTGGCATCCCACCGGACTGGGCCGCCACGGACAAGCGCGCAGGCGTTGCGCGGCTGGAGGACCTGTCGATGCAAAGCCTGGACCTTGTGGCCAAACGGATTCTTGCGGGCAAAAAACCGGGAGACCGAGTGGTCGCCTCCATTCACTGGGGCGGTAACTGGGGCTTCGATATCCCGCGGGAGCAGGTCCGGTTCGCCCATGCGTTGATCGACGAGGCCGGAGTCGACGTGGTGCACGGGCATTCCTCGCACCACATCAAGGGTATCGAGGTGTACCGCGAACGCCTGATTCTCTATGGCTGCGGTGATCTCCTGAACGATTACGAAGGTATCGAGAACCACGCAGACTTTCGTGGCGACCTGGGGCTTCTGTACTTTGCCGCCCTGGACCCAAGCGGGTGCCTGCAATCGCTGGACCTGATCCCCATCCACCTTCATCGCTTTCGCATCTGTCGCGCCGAAGGGGATGACCGTCAATGGCTGCACGACACCCTTTCTCGCGAATGCGCACGCTTGGGCAGCCGCATCCAGCCAGGCGCGAAAAATGTCTTCACGTTGTGTTGGTAGGAATTGAGATTGGCGAGACGTTATCAGCAACGCATTTCCCTGTACGAATCCCAGTAACGCCCTGCCTCACTCGAATGGTAGCCAACCCGCTGGATTCAACTGGATAACCTATGGGATCTCAACCGTCAGGGCTCTGACGCCCAGATAACGTTCGAGCTATTGATAACCGGACACCGGTCAGGGTTGATCTCGCGTTCGCGATGAAGCCAGACCCTGGTTCGCTCGACATCGAATTTTCGCTCGTTCCGTTCCCTCATAACGATGCCGGATATGCCGAAATGCCCGCACTCAGGACAAATCAGTTCAATGCCATCCATTGCGGATTCAATATGTCGCGCGTCTTGCGAGCAGATCAAACACCACATGAGCCACTCCCGAGCACCTGTCAGTTTCCACGACCAAGCAATCTAGCCGCCAACTCATGCCCCACCGCCGGGCATCATCGAACGTCTTCCAGGCGCTGACTTCTCGCCTACCCTCACGGTGCAGGTTGTCAATTAATAGACCATTTCCAACCGTCACGCTACCTCGACAAAAAATTCCTTTTACCCAGAGAAAAACCGGCAGCCTGAACTCGATCAGACGGTTTTGAATACCCTCGACGGGTATCGATCAAGTGACCGCCGGCCTCGCCTTTTGTCGCAAGTCGATTGACTGAGGGGAGCCTTTGGAGCCCAGTACTCAACGGGCCAGACCAGATCATACGAAGAAAAAATCATGTCGAAAATAACGGTGATATCCGGTGACTTTCTGGCAGGCGATGCCGAATTTCAATCTGGATTTTTCACTCTGAAATCCGCACTGAAACCTTCTCTCGAACTAAAGATTCCCCTGTCAAATCTGGAAACGCTGGAAACAGCAACCGAAGAAGTCGTCAACAAGAAAGGCAGCGTCATTCGATGGAGTCTGGCGGGAGCATTGCTTCTAGGGCCAATCGGGCTAGTGGCGGGCTGGTTACTATGCGATACAGAAAGGGAAATAACGTTCTATGCAAAATTCAAGGATGGCCGCTGCTTACTGGCCACTACCGATAAAGGTACTTACTCAAAGATCTCTGCTTCTCCCCTCAAGTAACCCCCTCCCCTCAAAGTCAGCCGCTATAGCGGCAAGTGTTCGCCCTGACCAGCAGCTGGCCACTCAGCACGTTTCCTGAAGCATCTGGCAGGGCGAACAGGTAAACCTTACGCGCTCCATAACACCGCGTCCTCAAGCCAATTCTGAACAATTCACAACTGAACAGACACGCTCTGCCGACTGTCAGCATCCATCCGCCCCAAAACCAACAAAGCCCAGCACTGGGCTGGGCTTTTTCACTCCGTTGAGCTTATCTTTTCGGAGGTTTTTTGTGGCTGTCCAATCGACCGCTCTCCAGCAAATCCTTGTACTTCAACGCCTCAGCTTCACTGTGATAGACGCCGACCAGAACATCTCCCTGAAAGACATCCCACATCCTGATTCCCGCGCTACTTGATTCATGAGACATGTGATGCTCATCGCGCTCTTTGATGGTAATGACCATTTGCACATCCTCTGGATTGAGGCAGGTAAGGTATTTTTTACTCCTGTCATCTCCAAGATTCCATACCGAAAGCCTTCACCTCTCTCTGACGCTCCTGGGAGGGAGTGATTGCGGGGCAATCACGCTGTCGTTATTTGACCGCCTGCACATTTGGCAATAAGCAAGATGGGCATATGGCAAAAACGAATACCCACGCTAAAAATACCTCAACGGTATAAAAAAAATAGAATACGCTAACTATTGATACCCACGTCGAATGGCAGGATTTCATGTTGACAAGGAAGGCTTCTTTTTTTTCCGCTGAGTGGACCGATGCCAAACTCAAAGTCGGACACGTCATCCTCTTTGTGGCCATCGTATGCATCTCGCTGATAGCAATCAGTACATGGGGAATCTTCAACTCCCTGGAGTACCATTTGCACGACAAGGAAACCGAGATGTCAAATCTCTCGAAGACTTTATCGTCCAATATCGAGGCAACCCTTACGCAGGCTGACACAGTACTTATAGGGGTCAAGGAACGACTGGAAACAGAAGGCAGCAACGCAGAAAACTTAAACAAACTGGAAGAGTTACTTAAAATACAACAAAAACGCCTGCCTCAAATACATGGCTTTTTTATCTATGATGAACAGGGACGCTGGCTACTCAATTCAAACGGTGTCATACCCGCAGGCGCCAACAACTCGGACCGTGACTATTTCATTTATCATCGCGACCATACGGACCTGGGACCTTATCTTGGCCCTTCCATACGCAGTCGCTCAACCAATGAATGGATCATGACGGTATCGCGCCGAATCAACCATCCAGACGGGAGTTTTGCCGGCGTTGCACTCGCTACCATTTACCTAAACTACTTCCTCAACCTTTACGAAGGTGTCGACACCGGAACGAATGGCCTCATCAATCTGGTGACCTCCAGCGGTAACATTGTGGTGCGCAAGCCATTTCGCGACCAGGACATCGGCATTAACATATCAAAAGGCGAAGTGTTCGCCCTGTTAAAGCCTGACGTGAACTCCGGCACGGCGACCATAAAATCGTTTATCGACGGTGTCGAGCGGGTCATAGGTTTTAGACGCATTAATGGGTACCCCCTTGTCGTCGTCGCCGAATTTGATCGAAATGAAGTACTGGCGGACTGGCGGAGCGAATCCCTCGCCAGCCTGATCATTTCCTCCATATTATTAATAATTCTCAGCTTTATTGGTTATCGACTCATCAAACTCATGGGTCAGCAAATTCAAGCGCAAAGAGAATTGCAAGCCTCTCAGAAAGACTACATTGAAGCCAATAAGATTCTTGGTTTGATGGCCCTCGAAGATGGACTGACACGGCTGGCCAACCGACGCCACTTTGATTTCTTCATAGAAGCTGAAGTTGCCAGGAAAAAACGCAAGAAACTGGACGGCACCGCACTGATCATGATCGACGTTGACCTCTTCAAGAGCTACAACGACCTCTACGGCCACGTACAGGGTGATGAGTGCCTGAAGGCCGTGGGCGCAATAATCAGAAAGCATGTAAACCGAACCGGTGATCTCGCCGCCCGGTACGGCGGGGAAGAGTTTGCCGTTGTACTGTCAAACACCGATTATGTCGGGGCTTTCCTGCTGGCCGAAAAAATCCGACTCGATTTGGAGCACGCTAAAATACAACACAGCGACTCTCCACTAGGGGTGGTCACGATCAGTATTGGCATTAGTTCACTCTCCGAACGAGAAGTCGATACGGTAGAGAGCTTGGTGGATATCGCCGACAAAGCGCTATACATCGCCAAGTCCAGCGGGAGAAACAGGACCGTCATATCAAATTAGCAAGGATGGCGACGGCAGTAAAAAAGCAGCCAAGCAGTAGTTGGCTGCTTCGTCACATCAAAGCAAGAACCCCCATCTAATCCGACGCTACCGATTCTCTGGAACGATTTGGCCGGCTGGCCGACCGCTCTTCGGCGTCGCGATGCAATAAGGAAACGTTGTAATCGTAGGTCGATATCAAGGGCACGGGATCATCATTGCGGGCCATCTCAAGCCATCGCCTTGTGCGTTCAAGGTCAAAGGATTCGTGCTTCAACATCATTTTCGCAACAAGATTGGCCGAGACCCTGAAGTGTCCACAACCGGCTGAGCATATGACCTCTGACCAGTCTCCCAGCGCGTGAACAGTCTTGGCGGCAGCCTGACAAATTAAGCACTTCATATGAGATCTCCCTATCGATGACTTCTCAACTGTAGCCGATCCCCGGCCGAAAACGAGAAAAGCCCTGCAAGCGCAAACCTGCAGGGCTTCTCGGTCAGACTGACCTTCTCATCAAGCCGGGCAACCAATGGCTTCCCGGCTTTTTGAATGCGTTGTGCTTATCGGATTTTGTCAGTGGTCGAAGTCACGGCCTTACTCAAACCTTTTGTGTTGTGATCTCCAGGCGTTGTCGCCGAGATAGCCGTCGCTTTCGTCACCCCTCGCGTTGCTTTCGAGTGCGCAATACCCGAAGTCACTGCCCCATGACCACGATGGCTATCGCGATCACGTCCAAGGTGGTCATCACGGTCACGTCCAACGTGGTCATCACGGTCACGTCCAACGTGTTTACCGCTCAATCCACGGTCTCGAACAGCCCGGCCGTCGTGATCGGTTTCCTGGCCTTCAGCGCGACCATTGCTCTTGGCGCCCGCAGAGTGACCTTCACCCGCATGAGCACCACCGCCGCCGCTGCCGCCATTTCCGCCGCCGCCACCATTTCCACCACCATTTCCACCACCATTACCGCCGCCGTGACCACCACCTTCTTTGGCATAGGCCGTACCCATTACAGACAACCCGGCGGGGAGCAGAGGCGCGGCAGCAAGCATCAATACGCACGACATAACTGCGGCTAGCTTCTTGTTTTTCAAAGGCATGATAGATTCCATAGTGGTTCGTTTTTTACAAATTGTCTGACAAAAGCACTTGCTTGTAGTTCAGAACAGACGACGAACGGATCCATGCCCCTGTATTGATGGAATCGGTTGCACTGACAGTCGATTCCTTCTTGTTATCCAGCCGCACAAACAGGACGATGCGAACGTTGACTCAACGGTACCCTGCCTACTGATCGAGAGCACCGTTTAGAACCTCGTAAATGATCCCGGTAGTAATAGCGACAAGAATCAGATCGGTCCCGGCCTGCTGCCATTCATAACCATCGTAGTGAGGCAATCTGCCGATCAGCCGGCCATCCAGTTTCCTGGCGATACCGGGAGGCAGGGGTTTTCCGCGGGCGAGGTTTTTCTGAATACCGGGAGGCAGTGCCGGACCTGGTCTCCAGTAGTCGCGGTAACCACCAATGATGCCAAGGACACTGCCACGGTCGATGCTCGGCCCTTGGTCCCAGCTTCTGTCATCGTACGGTTTTTTGCCCTTGCCATGACCTCCCTGGTTTCCATGGCCCTGGCCGCCGCCATTACCCGGGTCGGCAAAAGCTGTCGCAGAACCCGTGACAAGGGCAAGGCAGGTAACAGCTGCAATCAGCGAGCGCGATCTGAACATGTCCGTTCTCTCAGATAAGGGTTATCCCCTGCACTGTAGACGGTATTGGAGGGTTTAGTTCCTGTCTCTGGCCAAGCTGATCAGAGTCGTGCATTGCGGCTCGCGGATGGCCGTCGACCACCCGCGAGCCAGCACCATCAGGCCAGCAACTTGCGTTCGTCTTTACCGTACTTGAGCGATTTTTCGTCCGGAATCATCAGACCGGTATGCTCGTCGCGTCCTTGCAGGATGAAACGGGCGTCCGGCTTACCCAATTGGGTGGCAGCCTGCTGGCTGTCGGCACCAATCTCGCCTTTCTTCATGCGGTTGACGATCACGCCCACCGCCGTGTCGTTGAAGTCGCGCAGCATCCATGCATCACCGTCGCTGTCACCGGCCACCAGCAACGGGCCGTAGCCCTTCTGTTTCACCAGTACATTCTTGATGCCGACGGTCTTGCCCGGCCCGTAATTGAAGTGCCAGTCCGGTTGATAGCGACTGGTGTACTTGCCGTTTTCCATCGCCATGCGCAGGCCGATCACGTTCTCGGGCGGTACGCCGTAGCCGTAGTTGGGGTGGCCGGCGAACACCCGCACCACGTCGTCGATCGAGGCGGTGCTGACGTAGACGTCGATACCGTTGGCGCGCAACGTGTGCATCAGGCCGCGGATTTCCTCATGGATGCGAATGCCATGGAAGTGCGTGTCCGCCACTACCCCTGCCTTGCCCGGCAACGTACGTGAACTCTCGTACTTGACCTTGCGCAGCGCGTCGCCCATGGCGTAGTTGTTGGAGGCCTCGGCCATCGCCTGCAATTCGGCCGTGGTCATGTTCTTGTAGAAGTACAGAATCCACTTGTAGCCGATTTCCACCGGGTAGCTGTCGCAGATCGCGTCGTACATGAAGTAGAGCTTGGCGAGAAAGTCCTTGTACTGCTCGCTGGCCTGGATCTCTTCCAGGCTTTTATCGCCCGCAAGCCCCTTGTAGTTGGCGTGCAACCAGCGGTAGTCAGCTTCCACGTCGCTGGAGATGTCTTCCATGGTGACCGGTTTACCGTCCACCGTGGTGTAGTCCTTCATGAACGCGCCGTTCGGCACGTCCTGGCGCAGCACGGCGGCGAACTCATCGGGCGTCAGCTTGTACTGCAAATGATTGATCTGATAGACCAACAGCGCTTCTTCACAGTCATTCATGATGCAGGTGTTGTCCCAGTCGAACACCGCGTACGGGCGTTGGTCAGGACGGTAAGACGCGCTTTTGACGCCGTGCTGGTCGATGACCGCCTGCAGGCGTTGGGTGTTCAGTGGTGACCAGCGTGCCGGATCCAGCGCGCTCGGTGTGGCCGCGGGCGTGGCGGCTTGCGTTATACGGGAGGACAACAACAGCGGGGTTACGACGGAAACAGTAGCGAGGGTGTTCAGAAACTGGCGACGCTGCATGGTATAGCTCCTACTTCTAGACGATAGGTTACAACCGAGGCGATGGCGAAAGCGTGTTTCGAAAATAAGGACGAGGGGAAAAACCGTCCCGCGACGAGGCTAACTTCAAATACACAAAAACACAATATTGCCACAATATTACATTTTGATGATTTGCAGACCGCGCCTGAGCCAGGCTAAAGGAGGCCGGGGCGAACTTGACAGTGACCGACGCCCCTCCACAATGCATGCTCGGAAAGCGACTCAAACAGCAGGGACACCAGGCATGTGGCAAGAAGAGCGTTACCAGCGAATCCGCGCACTGCTATCGACCTTGCAGCGCGTCACCACCGACCGCATCGTCACGGAGCTGAATGTTTCACGCGAGACCGTGCGGCGCGATCTGGTCGCCCTGGAAGACCTTGGGGAGTTGAAGCGGATACACGGCGGCGCCATTCGCGTCGAAGACGAGGCGCCCATCGCCGAGCGGGCGCACAGCAATGTCAAATTCAAGCGTGACCTCGCGCGGGCAGCGGTCGGCCTGCTGTCGCACGGACAGACCGTGTTTATCGACGCGGGCACCACCACTGTCATTCTCGCCGAAGAGCTGGCCAAGCTGGGCGGGCTGACCGTGATCACCAACTCGTTCAACGTGGCGCTGCAACTGCGTAATCCCGCCACCTCGGGCGACCAGCACAACGAGGTGATCGTGCTCGGCGGTTCGCTCGACGACCGTGCTCCCGCTACGGTTGGCGGCACCACGGTGGCGGAGATTGGCCGCTATCGGGCCGACCTCGCGCTGTTGTCGCCCGTGGGCATCGACGCCCAGCGCGGTGCCAGCAACTACGACCACCGTGAGGCCGAAGTGGCCCGCGCCATGACCGAGCATGCCGAGCGCGTGGTCATCCTCGCCGACTACAGCAAGATCGGCGTGGAGAGCCGTGTAGCCTTTTGTCCGCCAGAGCGCATCGACGTGCTCATCACCAACCACAAGGCCAACACCGAAGCAGCGTTCGCTGCATTGAACGCCAAGCTGAAACACATCATCCTGGCGTAGCTCACATCAGTGAGGCTTCTCTACTGAAAGCGTGATGACGGACCTGGCTCGGTGCCCCGCAAGCCGGCTGCAGAAAGCCGAGTAAGGCCTGCCGTGTGTCATGCCAGGCCGCCGGGTGTTCCATATCGAGGAAGTGCCCGGCGTTCTTGATGGTGTGGAACCGGGACTGACGGGCATGAGCGGCAAAAAGCCGGGCGTCCTCCACCGAGGTGTATTCATCCCATTCGCCGTTGACGAACAACATCGGGACTTCGATCGCGTCGGCACAGACCGAATAGCAGTGGATGTCCTGGGTCAGGATCTCGTTGACGTGGAAATGCATCTGCCGGTATTCGTGTTCGGCCAGGCTGCTGACATGCCGGTGATTGAAACGCTTGAACAACGATGGCAGGTGCTTGCCGATGGTGCTGTTGATCAAGTGCCCGACATTGGGCCGATCACAGGCCTGGAGAAAGTTCAGGCCGCTCTCCAGGTAATCGCGCATCGGCGTATTGATCCGCGCTGCAAATGAATTGATCACCGCCTTCTCGATTCGACGCGGCCGCTGGGCCAGCGCCAGCAAGGTAGCCGCGCCGCCCCAGGAAAAGGACAGCACATGGTGCACGGAAAAGTGTTCGATCAATTCCAGCAGGATCTGCGCCTCGTCTTCCTTTCGGATCGGTTGGCCATGGAGGTTGTGCTCTCTCGACTGACCGGCGTAAGGCTGGTCGTACAGCACCACATTGAATCGCGGCTGCAGGTAACGCACCGTTTGAGCAAAGGATGCGGTAGTTGCCAGCGAGCCGTTGACCAGAATGATGGTTTTGTCAGCGGCGGCGTTGAGATAGTGCTCGGTATAAACCTTGTACTTCTTGCAAATCTCGACGATGGCAGTTTTCGGCATCATGTCATTTTCTTCCCTGAACAAATTTAACTAAGCGCACAGCGTGAGCGACTACCCGGACGGTCTTTGTGACTGACAAGTCACTGACTGACCGGAGGTTCAGAGTTAAGCAGGGATTTTCCCGTCTGCAAGAGCCCGAACGAGTTATTTCGTTGCCCCGTGGCACACGATGATCCGACTCGCAGTCCCGGGCTCTGAAACCCGATGTAGAGGCCTCGCCCGGGTTCGCTGCCATCGCTTAACACCTGCACCTATGGGAAGATGCTTGCCGCCTTGAGTCGGCGATGAGTTGAGTCGACCCTCTACTTCCAATGCCTGAACTATCGATCATGAACCGGACCACACGCGTATCGAGCACCTGGACCACGGCCCTTTGCAGGCTGTGTCTGTCGGTATCGCTGCTGATGACCTATAACGCGTGCGGTGCACCATTACCGGTTGAACTGTTTATCCCCGATGCGCCCCCCTTGACGTTTGTCGATGATCCCAAAGGTCACGGAATCGTCGGAGACGCTGTCCTGATGGCCATTGCCAACGCCGGCTATGCCGCTGATGTACAGGCGCTGCCTTGGGCCAGAGCGCAAAAACACGTCAATGAGAAGCAGGACATCCTGATAGCCCCGTTGTCACGTACGCCAGAACGTGAGGAGCACTTCAGCTGGATCGCTCCCATCATGTCCATGGAGCGAGCCTTTTTCAGTCTTGACCGGCCAGTGAGCAGCTTCGCTGAAGCCAGGAAAACCTACCGCGTGATCGGTGTAGGTCTGGGCAGCGCACAAGAGGAAATCCTGCGCGCGCAGGGCTTCGACAACCGACAGATCTACCCGCTGACCATTGGCGATAACCCCGCGCAAATGCTCTTGAGAGGACGCATCGATGCCTGGTTCAACGGTGTCCCGGAGACTCAATACATTTGGCCGAAGGTGTCTCGACGCACGCTGCTGATGAGTCCCGTCATGAACAGAACAGATCTCTATCTGGCCTGCTCGAAACAATGTTCCCCTCAACAGGTACAAAACTTGCGCAAAGCGATTGAAACGCTTCGCCGTGACGGCACCCTGGCACGAATACATAAGGGCTATTTGTCGCAATAAGCGCTGTTTCAAATACATGCAGCGCGGTCTTGAGTCTCTCCGGTACCGGACTACGCTTCGCTGATGGTCGCCGTCACCTTTGCCGGTGGTCTGCAACTGATCGGCGTCGGTTGCGCCGGGTCTATACCGTCCAGGACTGAACCATGGATCTCAAGGAAATCGACATTCTCGGTTCAAGCATCGGTCAGCATTGGTATTACTGTTCAAAAGCTGCGGCGATGACTCGTCTGCTGGGTGATACCCCCGTCAAAAGGATTCTCGACATTGGCGCTGGCTCCGGCTTTTTCACCCAGCATCTGCTGGCCCGGACAACCGCCACCGAGGCCTGGTGCGTGGATATCAGCTATGAGGCGGACTCGGACACCACAACCGCCGGTAAACCGCTGCACTACCGTCGTTCGATTGATTCGGTGGACACCGATCTGGTGCTGTTGATGGACGTGCTGGAGCATGTCGATGACGATGTCGGATTGCTCAAGGCCTATGTCGATAAAGCCCCGTCCGGCAGCCGTTTCCTGATCACGGTGCCGGCGTTCCGGTTTCTCTGGAGCGGGCACGACGAGTTCCTCGAACACAAGCGTCGCTACACCTTGCCGCAACTGGAAACGGTGGCCAGGGACGCCGGCTTGACGGTGATGCAAGGGGTCTATTACTTCGGCCTGGTGTTCCCGATTGCGGCGACCCTGAGGTTGCTGCCAACAGGCGCACAACCTTCGCCGCCACGCTCGCAACTCAAGCGCCATCATCCGCTGGTCAATACCCTGCTGAAGACGCTGTGCACCCTCGAACTTCCGTTCATGCGCGTAAACCGTCTGGCCGGTCTGACCGTGTTTTGTCTGGCTCGCAAGCCGTGACCTCAGCTGAACAGTCAGCGTTGGTCAACGGCGTGGCATTCAGCAAAGTGGTCCCTTGAAGATCAAGAGCGACCCACCGAACCCGAGACCGGCAGATTTCCGAGCAGGTTGAGTCCGGTGATCTTCACAAAAGTCTCATAGTCCACCGGCTTCTCAATGCGGGTTTCCGCGTTAGGTAGCACATAAGCCCAGGCACGTTTGGACGAAGCGTCGTACACCAGTTTGAACAGGCGGTTTGGCACCCAGACCTTGTTGTCGCCAATGGTGGTATGACCTGCATCAAAGAGCGGGCCGGTGAAGACAAAGACATTGCCATCGGCGCGCTTCGCGAACTTTCTGACATCAGACTCGACCTTGCTCCAGATCTTGCGGTTATTGGTCGGGTCTTGCGGCACCATGTTCGACAGTGCAAAGGTCTGGGCCATTGCATGCGGATTCGGGGCATCGGCGGCCGGGGACTGATGGCCACGATCCACGGCCGGATGCTGGCCGCGGTAGTCGCTCAACTCTGCCCGCCCGTCCTTGGGAATACGCGGATCAGGATAGAACTGATTGGTTCGCTCCTCTCCCTTGGCATCCGCCAACTGGGCTGAATTCAGACGCTCAACCACAACCAATGGCGTCTTGCTGGTTTGCGAATACAGCACCGCGAAGTTGTCGGAACACAGGGCCAAGGGCTTCATCGTTGCAGCCACGATGGCCATGCTGATCGGCCTGGCTGCCGGGAACAGGTCTGCGCACCCATCAAACGATGCCTGTTGCTGCTTGCTTGAATACAGCTCGATCGCCGCGCTCTGGCTGATCGAGCCTGAACGGTGCCCCTGCTCCTCATGCTGGCTGGACGGCTTGAGGAAATCCAGCAGGTTGCGAGCTTCTGCCGTACCGGTCGAGAACAAAACAAGGGCCGACAGCCCCACTGCTATTTTGCGTAGGTTCATGCTTGGAATCTTTGAATTGGATTAAGGGAGGATACTGGCGGCAAAGCCCTGAAATCGTCGGCACGAAAAAAGAGGCCAATGCCTCTTTTTTAATGCGGACAACATAATAACCAGACTCGCAGCTAGCGTCTGACCTATTGAAATCAAAGGAGTTTCTTTTACTCCAAAAACAAGAGTGGGCATGATCCGCAAAGACGTGATCGACGACACTAAAAGCTCGGGAAACCCTCCCGGGACTTTTTCGTTTCTGCGTCGCTTTTGCATTTCTGTGCGACAGATCTCACTTAAGGGACTCCCGTACCACTTCCTCATGGTGTTAGTTTGGAAATGTTTCTGTCTCATCGATCAGAAATTTCTCACAAACCACCTGCAAAGGAATGCCACCAGCAATGGACTTCTCACTCAAGCACCTGGCCGCGACAACGTTGATGCTGGCCAGCCTTTCGGCGTTCACCACGTCAGCTCACGCCAACATCACACCGCTACAGAGCACGACTATCCTCAAGACTTTCAGTGACGCATCGGTCACGGACTTCAGGCAGTTCCTGGGCAGCCTGGCCAACAGCGACCTCGCCAAAACCGCCGACTTCGGCCCGGCAATCAATGCTTTCCAGGGCAACAAGCCCCTTTCTCCTGAACAGCAGAACGAGATCCATCGCCTGCTTGGCATCTACGCACGGGTGAAATACGGTAACGCTGCCACCGAGACTCTGCGCGAACTGGTGGCAATCCCGACTTTCCGCGTGGAGGGCGTTGCCCAGCACGATAATCCTGAATTCATCAAGATCGCCGACAAGCTCAAGGGCCTGGCCGAGGCTTTCAACCTGAACTTTCGCAACATCGACAACCGCGTCTATGAAATCTCCCTCGAAGGTGCTGGCGATGAAGTCGTGGGCATTCACGCACATGCCGACGTAGTCCCCGTGACTCCGGAGAACTGGGTCCTGAAAGACGGCACTCGACTCGATCCGTTCAAGGTCACCCAGGTCGGCGACCGCATGTACGGTCGGGGCACCGAGGATGACAAGAACGGCATCGTGGTGGCGCTCTATGCCATGAAGATCATCAAGGAAGAAAAGCTGCCGCTGGCGAGGAATTTCAAGCTGCTGGTAGATACCACCGAGGAAACCACCGGCGACGCCATCCCCTATTACTTCGAACACAACCCGACACCCGACTACAACCTGGCGCTGGATGGTGGCTATCCAGTGGTGATTGCCGAGAAAGGCTACGGCACCGTCATGGCGAGCTTTGCCCGGCGTGCAGCAGAGGGCAAAGGCGCCGAAATCACGTCCATGACGGGCGGCCTGGCCACCAACCAGATTCCGTCGACCTCGGTCGCCACCGTTGTGGGTGACAAGCCTGCCGAATTGGCCGCCAGCCTGCAGCAAGCCGGCACTGATTATGCCAAGCGCAATGGCGGCAACTTCGAGGTGACCGCCAAGGTCGTCGGCAAGGACGTCAAGCTGACGGTCACCGGCGTTTCCGCCCACTCCTCCGAGCCCGAGTCAGGCGTCAACCCGGTGGCAAGGATGCTGGGCCTGATCAACAACCTCGACGGTAAGGTCGCGCTCAAGCACAACCACATTACCGACGCCGCCCGCTACGCCGCCGACAACTGGGGCCTGGACTACCTGGGTGGCAAATTGGGGGTCGGTTTTACCGATGCCTTCATGGGACCGCTGACCACTTCCCTGACCTATGTCGGGATGGATGACAAAGCCTTCAAGCTCGCGGTCAACCTGCGCGTGCCGGTCGGCAAATCCCCGGAGACGCTCAAAACCGAAATCGCCGATAAGCTTGGCGCCTGGAGCAAGCAGACCCAGATTGCCGTGGTCTTCAACTACTCGATCGCCGAGCCAATGCACCGCAACCCCGAGGGTGAATGGGTCAAGGCCCTGCTGGCCGTGGCCAGTGAAAATCTTGGCATGGAACACAAGTTCGGCACCTCCGCCGGCGCCACCTCGGTCCATGAACTGCCCAATGGTGTGCAGTTCGGCCTGGCCAGGCCCGAGGTCAAGTACACCGGCCACACCGACAATGAATTCAAGACTGTCGACCAGTTCCTGCTGGACCTGCAGATCGTGACCGAGATGCTGGGGCGCGTCGGGCAACTGCCGAAGCTCTGATCTGCCTTTCCGACCCGCTATTCTGGCGGGTCCATTTCCTTGATTGTCTTGAATCCGTTTAGAGGATTATGGAACGAAAGAAGGGCCTTTCAGCTGTCTGGGCCTCTTTCGCTGCTCCGGTCTATTCGGCGACCAGCAACGCAGTAGAAATACTGCCCCCGCACCCGGCTGCCTGAGCTCGCTCAGGTTCAGCGCGACGCGTTGACGGTTAAATCCCGGGCGACTTTGAGCACCGGCGGCCGTCCCTCATTCACAAACGGAATATGCGGCGCCGCTCCTTCACCTATTCATCCCGATTCCCCCTCCCAAGTAGCCTGAAACTCCTATCTCGCGTGGGAGTTTCGGCCGATGCGCAATCTCCGGCGCTTATCCATAGTTGCGGTTATAGGTCAACGGTCAGGCCTCGATGACCGCAATTGCTCAGGAGAGAGTCATGGCTAATCGCGAGCATCCATCATCGCCAACGAGCGATACGGACCCCCAATACACTCCAATCGTCACCTCCGACCTGAAAGACTACGCGCCCGGCAGTACCGCAACCGTCACGGCTAGCGGCTTCGCCCCCGGCAGCACAGTGGAATTTCAAGTGGAGCACGCCACCGGCCCCGGCGCCGATAATGTGTGGGGCACGCCCGATGACGTGCTCGATACTGACACTGGCGAGGGGCACGACCCCTGGTACGTGACCGACGGCGGCGTCGGCGATCTCGACGGTAAAGTCAACGGCAGCATCACGACCTCCTGGTACGTGAATCCCGACGACTCGGCAGGCGCGACGTTTCTGCTCACCGCGACCTCTGCGGGCGCCGATGGTGTGTTCGGCACCAGTGACGACTCTGTGGCGACAACGTCGTTTACCGACAGCTCTCTGAGCGTTGTCGCAACTGGAGTGAACGTTACGCAGGACGAAACGGCCGGGTTGCAGAACAGCACCGCCACTCCAAGCCCTGCGGAAGACGCTAATGACAATGACATTCTGGTGACGGCCCTGCCCTCGACCTTCTCGACCCGTTTGACCGCACTTGGGGCAGGCGCCCCAATGGGTGCGGCTTTGAGTGGCTATACCGGAGCCGCGGGCGACACGGGCAGCAATGCATTCACCATCACCGCTGCGCCCGGAGCAATCATTACCGACATCAGCTTCGTCGACAGTTCTGGCGCGGCGCTTAATGGCCTGGACAGCGGACTGAGTACCCTCGATGGCACCAGCATCCTTCTCTACACGGATACGAACAACAACATCGTTTTGGGCCGAGCCGGGGGACCAACCGGCGCGATCGTGTTCGCTGCCTATATTGAAGAAAGCGGATCGCCGGTCACGGGCGGCAAGATCTGGACCGTGGAATTCCAACCGCTCAAGCATCCGGATATTACGAACCCCGACGATTCGGTGAATCTGCTGAACAAGGTCTTCATCGGCGCCAGCCAAGACTCGAATTTCAGCCTGGATGGGGCGCCGTCGGGCCAGCAGTTGTTCCTGATGTTCACCACCCCGGGCGCAACGGCCGATGCGAACGGCCGGATTCCTGGTGTATCGATCGTCGTCACCGGCAAGGATCCACTGGATCAGTCGGCCAGCAGCGCTGCCATCACCAGTGCTGACACGGTCAACAGCAGCCAGGGCGGCGGCAGTACGACCCTGGGCACCAACAACCAGGCGATCACCGAACAGGAAGGCCTGCGCTTCAGCTTCGTCAGCGGTGCCAAGGCGGACTTCACGATCCCCAACCTGAGCCCGGGCGAAGCAGGTGTCGAAGCGAACATCGACTTCAACCAGTACTTCGGTGCCCGCTCCGCGACCTTCAAGATCGTGCAGGAGACGGGCGGCACGACCGCGAAAATCCTGCTCGCCGCCTTCAAGAACGCCGACAACGTCAACGGGTCACAGAGCGGCGTCAACTTCATCAACAGCTACGCCGACGACAGCTCCGAAAAGGTCGCGATCACTAACGGCAGCGTCACCGTGAAGACGTTCGCCGGCGTCACCATCAGCAGCGCCGTCATCACCTACAACGCCGACGGCACAGTGCTGGTCACCGGCGTTCCGACCGACTCGCAGATCACCTACGGCACGTCGACCGACCACAACCGCGTACTGATCGAAAACGCCGGATTGCTGACCGACAAGAACGGTGACAAGACGCACGCCGACTTCGACATCGGCGGCTTCCAGGTGCTGCAGAGCAGCGCGGCAACTGCCGAAATCGGCTCCAAGATAGCCTTCGAAGACGACGGGCCGAGCATCAGCACCACCGGCACCGAGCCGACGCTGACGGTGGACGAGTCAAACCTGGCCATCAATGCCACGCAGAACTTTGCCGCCAACTTCAGTTCGGCGTATGGCGCTGACGGCGCCGGCACACTGACCTATGCACTGGGCGTGGTAGC